>JBEKWX010000327.1:0-4659 GCA_049512675.1 Terriglobales bacterium
GGCAGGACCTGGTACCGGCTTTGGGGATCGCCCGCGGGGAAATGGAAACGGGCAGCACTCCGGCGAATCGCGAAGCGTATGACATGTATCTGCGAACGCTACCCATTCCGCGCGAGGTCAAGCCTAATAAGGATGCGATCGCGATACTGGAGAAGGTGGTGAGCCTTGATCCGAATTACGCGCCGGCGTGGGAGGTGCTGGGACGGCGCTATTACTTCGATGCAATCTACTCGGACGGAGGCGAGGCGGGATATCAGCGCTCGAATGCCGCGTATCATCGAGCGCTTAAGCTGGAACCGGGACGGGTGGGAGCAGCGGGACTATTGGCGGCGCAGGAAGCCGAGGGCGGAAACCTCGACCGGGCTTATGACGACGCACGGGCACTGGTGAAGAAGCGCCCGGATAGCGCGTACGCGCATTTCTCGCTGGCGTATGTACTGCGCTATGCGGGACGACTGGATGAGGCGCAGAGCGAGTGCGAGAAGACGTTGGCAATCGATCCGGGGAATTACAACTGGCGCACCTGCGCGCTGGCTTTTGCCGAGGCCGGAAAAGCGGAGCGTGCCATGCAGTTTATCGAACAGGATGTCGGCTCGGAATGGTCGAATTCGGTGCGAGTTTCGGTGCTGATGCGGCAGGGGAAGATGCTGGAAGCCCAGCAGGCCGCGCCACAGATGACGGACAATCCAATGTGGATGCGAGGATTGGTGGAGGCATGCCTGGCCAAGGCGCCAGCAACCGATATCCACCGGATGGCGGAGCAGGCGGAAAACGAACTGTTGGCGAAACAGAATCCCGAAATGAAGTATCACGAGGGTACCTTGCTGGCGGCTTGCGGCGAAAAAGAGATTGCATTCGCGTTTCTGCGCCGGTCCGTGGCCGGGAATTATTGCGTGTACCAGGCATTGCAATCGGATCCGCTGCTGGCCAACGTGCGCGGCGATGCGGAGTTCCATCAGATTGAGCAAGCGGCGCGCGAATGTCAGCAGAAATTCGAGGCGGCACAGGGGATGGTCAGGTAGGGGCAGGGCGAATTATATTTGCTCCTTTCGCTGGGGAAAATCCATCAGATGGTCATGTTCGCGATGCTGAAAAAATTTGGGCTTCGATTAGTGTGCAACCGGTTTGCGCCGGCGATCCTACTGGTTCTGTTGGCCGCTTCGACTGCAATATTCGTCGCCGCGCAGACGGCGGAAAAGACGGCGGCCGATCATAATGATCATCCTGCCGATCGTTCTTCTGTCGATCGTTATTATGAACCCCTCCCGCAGGACACCGGAGCGCCGGGGCTAAAGCTGATGCTGCGGCGGTTGCAGACGACGGCGCGGCTGATGCAGGTGGATGCGCATCCGGATGACGAAGACGGCGGGATGCTGACGCTGGAGGCGCGCGGGAAAGGCGTCTCGACGTTGCTGATGACGCTGAACCGCGGTGAAGGTGGACAGAACAAGTTAGGCAGCAATCTCTTCGACGTGCTGGGCGTGGTGCGAACTCTGGAGGTGTTGGCAGCCGACCGCTACTACGGCGTGGAGCAACGGTTCTCGCGAGTCGCGGATTTCGGGTATTCGAAAACTCCAGAAGAGACTTTTCAGAAATGGCAAGGGCATGACATCGCGCTCGCCGACATCGTGCGCGTGGTCCGCACGTTTCGTCCGGATGTGCTGATTGCGCGCTTCTCGGGAACGGAGCGCGATGGGCACGGGCACCACCAGGCGTCGGCGATATTGACGAAGGAAGCGTTTCGAGCAGCCGCCGACCCGAATCGATTTCCGGAGCAGATCAGAGAAGGATTGCAGCCCTGGCAGCCGAAGAAGCTGTACATCGGAAACGTGTGCGGCTTCGGCGCTTCGACCTGCGATGCGGCAAATTACACGGTCAAGCTGAACACCGGCAGGGAAGATCCGGTGCTGGGCGAGTCATACGTGCAGTTTGCGATCGAGGGATTGCGGCATCAGCAATCGCAAGCGCTGGGCGGTGTCTCCGTTCCCAAGGGTGATCGGTTTGCCTATTACAAGCTTGTGGACTCAGTGGTCGATTCGCCGAAGGACAAAGACGGGCACGAACAGGATTTCTTCGACGGGATTGATACCTCTTTGATGTCGAGGCTGGGGGAGCAGGGACAGAAGATACCGTGGCTGCGAAAAACGTTCGAGGAGATTCAGGGGAAGATCGACGAGGCAGAGAAAGCGGCGGACCCCGCTGCGATGGAAAGGGCTCTTGACGCAGCGGACGCATTAACCAGTCCGCTGACGATAATAGCCGGACTTCCCTCTCCCGAAGATATCGAGAGGATTTTCTATCTCGATAGTTTATTGTCCGAGATCCAGCACGCACGCGCTCTACTGGCGGCCGCGAAACTTGAGGCGGTAGTCAATGGACCAGTCGGCGCGAACCCTGACAGCGCATTTATGGCGGTGCCGGGCGGAACGTTCGAGGTTACTGCGAAATTATCGGCTCCGGCCGGCATAGATAAGCGTGCAACTGTTTTCCTTCGCTTACCGATCGTCCAATCCGCGTTAGGGCCGAGATCGTTATGGAAGTCTGAGGAACTCAGCAAGGATATCTCTAAGAATGAATTGACGGTCCATTTCCGCGTCCATGTCCCGCTGCACGCTGAGATCACTCGGCCGTACTGGCACCGGCACGATCCTGAACGCGACGCTCTTAACACAATCGACGAGCCGCAGTACCAGACGCTCCCCCTTCCGCCGCCTCCGGTTCAAGCCGTTGCTCTCTTCGGAAAGGGACAAACGATGGAGGCCGTTTGCATGGTGCGTTATAAGGACGCATCAGGCAATCTTGCGGAGCGACCCGTAGCAGTGGCCCCGGCCTACTCAGTTGGGCTATCGCCATCCAGCGCAGTTTTTCCGATAGATTTGCACGGAGGTACAAGCGTAAAAAGCAGCGTCCTCGATCAAGGCAACGGTTCCGAGGCGCAGATCGCTTTAAGAGTTCCGGACGGATGGCATGCCGATCCGCCGCGCGAGACGCTGAAGATCGCGAAAGACCAGTCGAAGGATGTGACGTTTCGAGTCGAGCCGACAGACCTAAAAGAGGAGCACACTCACATCTTTGCTGAACTGACCAGTGGGAGCCGGAAATATGATGAGGGCTACACCGTCGTCACGCGCGAAGATCTCGGAACGTTTTACTACTATCAACCCGCAATCCAACGCGTCAGCATCGTGGATGTGAAGGTCCCGAAAGATCTGAAGGTCGGATACATCATGGGCGCGGGCGATGACATTCCGACCGTGCTCGAGCAGCTCGGGATGAATGTGACGATGATTCCGGCGGACAAGTTGGCCAGCGAGGACCTGAGCAAGTACCAGACGATCGTGCTGGGCATCCGCGCTTATGATACCCAGAAAGGCGTGATTGACAACAACAAGCGGCTGCTCGACTTCGTCGAGAATGGTGAGCGCTTGGTCGTGCAATACAACACGCTGGGATCGTTTGGGGTGCCGATCGATTTTAATTCGGGCAAATACACGCCGTATCCGGCAACGCTGAGCCGGGCGCGGGTTTCGGTGGAAGAGGCGCCGGTTACGATTCTTGATCCTGGGAACCCGATCTTTCATTCTCCGAACGAAATTACTCAGAAAGACTTTGAGGGCTGGGTGCAGGAGCGCGGGCTGTACTTCATGTCGCAATGGGACAGCAACTTTACACCGCTGCTGGAATCGCATGATCCTGGCGAAAGCGAGCAGAAAGGCGGCCTGCTGGTAGCGCACTACGGCAAGGGGACGTATATCTATACGGGATATGCGTTCTTCCGGCAACTGCCGGCGGGCGTGCCGGGAGCGGTGCGGCTGTTTGTGAATCTGATCGGCAGTCGCTAGTGCAGTCGTTGGTCGCTAGTCGTTGGTCGTTAGTCGTCGGTTGCTAGTCGTCGGTCGTTCGGGGAGTCCACTACGGCAGAAGATCCGATTCGCCAACGACTAACGACCATCGACCAACGACTTATTTCATGACAATTCCACCCGAAGGCGAATTCGACACCAAGCCGCAACTCGTCCGCGGCATTGGCCTCGGCTCGGCGACTGCGCTGAACATGATTGACATGATCGGCGTGGGACCGTTTATTACGATTCCGCTGATCATAACCGCGATGGGCGGGCCGCAGGCGATGCTGGGTTGGGTGCTGGGCGCGCTGCTCGCCGTCTGCGATGGGCTGGTGTGGGCCGAACTGGGCGCGGCCATGCCGGGGTCGGGCGGATCGTACCGTTATCTGAAAGAAATCTATGGGCCGCAGAAGCTGGGACGGCTCATATCTTTTCTCTTTATCTGGCAACTGTCCTTCAGCGCTCCGCTGTCGATTGCATCGGGCGCTATCGGGCTTTCGCAATATGCGGCTTTTTTCTGGCCGGGTTTGGAGCGCGTCTGGTCGACCCGCACCGGCAGCCTCAATCTGCCCCTGATCGGAACTCTACAGTTGACGTGGGTTGCGATGCCGGCCACGCTGGTGGCTATCGGCGTCTGCGCACTCACCGCTTTCCTGCTTTACCGGCGGATTACGGCGATTTCGCGGCTCAGCAACCTGCTTTGGCTGGGCGTGATGGGAACGATTGGATGGATCATCGTTGCCGGGCTTACTCATTTCAATGCGCATCGGGCATTCGATTTACCTCCGGGCGCGTTCTCGCTTTCGCGCAACTT
>JBEKWX010000328.1:0-4643 GCA_049512675.1 Terriglobales bacterium
TTCGTTTCAGCGGTTCGTTCTAGAATTATTTAGAGAACTATCGGGCGCGGTAGCCAAGTGGTAAGGCCGAGGTCTGCAAAACCTCTATCGTGAGTTCGATTCTCACCCGCGCCTCCAAAATCTTACAAACAGCTCTCAGCTCTTAGCTCTCAGGTCTCAGGAAGATCAAAACCGAAAAATCCGCGCAAGCTTCTCCCAAAAAGAGAACGGTGGAGAGCCGGGCTGGACGGGCGAGACGCCCGTCTCTCCACCGTATGAATCATGATGTGGTCACTGCTACGTCCTGACGCACACCGCCTTGGTCTGGGTGTAAAGATTGAGGACGTCTTTACCCATCTCGCGTCCCCAACCGGATTGTTTGTAGCCGCCGAAGGGCAGGGCGGCGTCGAAAATGTTGTAGCAGTTGATCCAGACTGTTCCGGCGCGCAGTGCGGACGCGAGCCGGTGCGCCTTCGAAATGTCATTCGTCCAGACGCCTGCCGCGAGGCCGTACACCGTGCCGTTGGCGCGCGGCAGGAGTTCTTCCGGATTGTCGAACGGAATCGCCGTCACCACCGGACCGAAAATTTCTTCCTGCACCACCCGCATGTTGTCTTTCGTGTTGACCAGCACGGTTGGCTCGACAAAATATCCCTTGTCGCCGAGCTTCTTTCCGCCGGTTACCGCGGTCGCGCCTTCCGACAAGCCAATCTCCAAGTAGCCGCATACCCGCTGCAACTGCTCCTCGGAGACGAGCGGTCCCATCACCGTGTCTGGTGCCAGGCCCGATCCAACCCGGATCTTCTTGGCCTTCGCCGCCACGCCTTCCACCACTTGATCGAACACCGGGCGCTCCACGAACAGACGCGACCCGGCGCAGCAGCATTGGCCGTGATTGAAGAAGATCGCGCTCGCGGCGCCGCCGATAGCAGTATCCAAATCGGCATCCTGGAACACGACGTTCGGCGACTTGCCGCCTAATTCGAGCGAGACTTTTTTCAGATTTCCCGTGGCCGCGTGCACGATCAGCTTGCCCACTTCCGTCGATCCGGTAAAGGCAATTTTATCGACCAGATCGTGCGCTGCCAGAGCCGCGCCCGCCGTCTCGCCGTATCCCGGAACGATGTTGACCACGCCATCGGGGAATCCGGCTTCCATAATCAGCTCGCCCAGAAGCAGCGCGGAGAGCGGCGTCTGCTCGGCCGGCTTCAACACTACCGTGCATCCCGAGGCCAGCGCCGGCGCCAGCTTCCACGCCGCCATCAGCAGGGGGAAATTCCACGGGATAATCTGGCCCACCACGCCGACCGGCTCGCGCAGCGTATAGGCGTGATAATTTACGCCGGGTGTGTACATTACCGAGAGCGGAATGGTTGTGCCTTCGAGTTTGGTTGCCCATCCCGCCATGTAGCGGAACATATCGACGGCGAGCGGAACGTCGGCGGCCCGGGCCACGGTGAGCGGCTTGCCGTTATCAAGTGTTTCTAAGGTCGCGAATTCTTCGGTGTGCTCTTCGAGCAGGTCGGCCAGTTTCCACACCAGCTTGCCGCGGTCGGAGGCCGTCAGGCGCGACCAGGGACCGCTGTCGAACGCCTTGCGCGCAGCCTTCACGGCCGCATCGATGTCCTGCCGGTCGCCTTCCGCGACGTGCGCCAGGACTTCTCCGGTAGCAGGGTTGTAGGTTGGGAAAGTCTTGCCCGACGCGGCATTCACCCACTTGCCGTCGATCAGCATTTTGCGCGGCTTCTCAATGAAGTCGCTGACGCGGGAATCAATCTGAATCGGGGAAACTGCGATGCCCATACATCCTCCTTAGGACGAAATTGAGTGAGAGAGGTACGTTGCGGCGAAACAGGCTTGAAAGATATTAGTCCTGCTGGATGGAGAAGGCAACTGGAGGAAAGCATTGAATCATTGAGTCATTGACGCATTGAATCATTTGGCTCAGCGACTCAATGATTTAATGACTCAATCACTCAATGACTCAATCACTCAATGACTCAATCACTCAATGACTCAATCACTCAATGATCCAATCACTTGATGTCCTTCGTCTCCAGGAGCGTACCGTAGTCGCGGCCGGAGGGGTCGACTGCTCGCGCTACCACTCCGGCAAAGGCTTCGCGAAATTCGGGAAACTTCGCCACCAGTGCCTTGATCACGGCTGTATTTTCCTGAAAGGTGAGCGCGGTATTCGATACATCGGCGGCTTGATACTTTGCTACCACGTCAAGATCGTTGCCGACAGCCAATGGAAAGATATCGGTGAGATGATAGACCTTGCCGCCGGCGCTCATATCGAGAGGGCTTCCGTTCGCGGGCACATCGGCGGGTTGCGCTGCCTGGGCCTCGTCGTAAAGTTTGTCGGTGGCGAGCGTGCTCATGAAGTCCACGGGAGCGGACAGGGCGTTCGCCTCACGGTAATACAACCAGGCGTTGTGAATCTGTCCTTTAGCCTTGAAATCGCGGGCTTTTTGCGTGAACCATGCGGCGTCGTGTCCGGACGCCAGCGCGGCTTTGGCGTAAAAGCCCGCCAGTTTCCAGTCGGCGCCCGCCTGCTGCAGGACGAAAGCCAGCGTCCTCGGATCCTGGCCGCCGTTCACGTCGAGAATGGTTACTCCGTACTTGCCGGGCGGCAGATTATTCAGGACAAATACGGCGCTGTCTTTCGTCTGACCCGACGGCCCGAAAACTCCGCACAGAAATTCAGCGCGTGCGAGCGGTCCCGGGCCATCGGCGGTCAGCAAAAAAGGGGGCCGAACCGTTGCTTTTGCCCCGGTGAAGGCGGCCTGGTTCTCTTTGACTGCGGCTTCGATTCCGGCAAAGCTGGCCGCCACGGAGGCGATGGAGTTCTGCTGCAGGGCAGTCACATCGCCGCGCGCCGACATTTCGAAATAGCGCTGGGCCGCGGTTTCGAGCGCCGTGCGCACCGGGGCAGCCATGTCCGCGGCGCTCTGGCAGGTCTGGGCGAGGGCCGATGCTGCGAGCAGCAGCAGGCACAGCCAGTGCCATCGCCGGCTGCGGCCTCGATTCCGAAGCGTGGGTTCTGAAGCAATACCCAAAGGGAAAGCCTCCGCTGGCATTTTACGCGCAGTTAAAGACGAAGGCAGTCTAAATGCTTGCAAGGGCTGTACCTGCGCTGGTTCTTAGGTCGTAACACGCAAGAAATAAGGCCGTCGGGCGTTCTAGCGGTGATAGAATCAGCCAAGGTGCAGTGGCTGCGGAACCACCAGCCGCTCGCAAAAACGGGGAGATTTCTGATGCCGTGTACACGCAGATGGATTGCTTTGGGGTTCTTGCTGGTGACTCCGGCCCTTCTTGCGCAGACATCGGCCCCGGCCGCCGCGCCGACGCCGGCCCCTGCCGCCGCGCTGACACCGGCGCCTTCCGCCACCCAGACACCGGCGCCTGCCGCCAAGCCGACCACAACCCCCGCCACCGCTCCGACTTCTACCCCGACCCCGCAGCACAAGCCCCATAAAACCAAGACCCAGCCCCCGAAGCCGCTCGTGCTCCCGCCGTTACAAAGCGGTCCGCTGAGTCAGGTGCCGATGGACCAGATCCCGGCAACACCCGCGAAAGTCAGCTATGAAGGCGGGTTGCTGGCGATCTCGGCGCATAATTCGACTTTAAGCGAAATCCTGCGCGACGTGCGCAAGCTGACGGGGGCTTCGATTGAAATTCCTCAGGGCGCAAGCGAGCGAGTGGTCGCGGACTTGGGCCCGGGAGCGCCACGGGATGTGTTGGCGCTGTTGCTCAACGGCACCTCGTTCAATTACGTGATGCTGGGGTCAAACTCGGATCCGAAGGCAGTTTCGAGCGTGATCCTTATGCTGAAGCCATCGGCGGCAGAACTCGCCGCGAGCAGTAATCCGAGCAGTAATCAAGGTGCGGCGGCGAATGGAGCTCCCCCGGTTCAGCCGTTGAACCGGCCGCTAGCGGGGCGCGGAGCCGTGAGTGCACAAACGGCGAATGCCAAAGACGACGATAAAGATGATGATGAGGATAACGCCGAAGACAACGCCGACAATCAAGCCCAGCCCCAGCCCGTACAACCCGTACAACCGGTGCAGCCCAGTGCCCAGGATCAGCAGGGGCAGCAAGCAGAGCAAGGTCAGCCCAACGCGGGGCCGAAGACGCCGGAGCAGATTCTGGAAGAGCTCCGCAAACAACAGCAGCAGTCCGGCGGAGCCCTGGTTAATCCTAATCCGCAGCAGCAGGCGCCACCGCAGCAGCCGCCGCAGGAGTAGCCTGTTATCTCCGGGCACGCACTCTGGGCATGCGCGGGAGACACTATTTCATGGATAAAAGGTTGCGGCGGTGCGCTTAGTCGCCGCTCACGTGGCTTTGATGGGGTACCAACGCCGCAAGGGCATTGGATGATCGAGAGGGGTTGACGGCGGCCAACACGCCGCAAATCGCACAATACGCTCCGAATACACCCAAAATCACGCTTAAGATTGCAGTGCTGCTAATTAAGAAACCTACAAAGACTGCGTTCACGTTAGGGGCCCTTGCTGGCAGCCGCCGGTGAAGCACGCAGCTGCAAGTAATTTTTACTTTATCCGCATTTGACCCCCGCCGCTGTTAACAACTAAGATACGGGAATCGAACTGCGTATCTCTACTCTCCAACAATTCTTAGGACCCGTCCACGTTACGGAA
>JBEKWX010000329.1:0-4643 GCA_049512675.1 Terriglobales bacterium
CAGGGGGGGCAGTTCGTGCGCCATTTTCCTTTCCTCCAAAGCAGTAGCCATTTTCGTTTTCCTCCGATGCACTAAAGATGACCGGGCAGAGCAGAAAGATTCAGCGCTCACGCATGCCCGTTCCAGCCCTTATAGTTTTACCACTTGGGGAGAATACGGGGGGATTCGACCGGGGACACAGAATAATCCCGGGCTCTTACTAAGGACCGTAATGCCCGCGCTACACGGATTGTCTCTATAATTCAGAAGCGATAATTCAAGCTTACTCTTGACGGTTTCGGGAGGGTCTTTGAAGGTTTTATTGCTGGAGAATATCAGCGGGGTGGCGGCTTCGCAGTTTGAGGAAGCGGGATTCGAGGTGGAGGCGCTGAAGCGGGCGCTCGACGAGCATGAACTGATCGAGAAGGTGCGCGGGACTTCGATTCTGGGAGTGCGTTCGAAGACGCGCATCACGGCGGCGGTTTTGGATGCGGTGCCGGAACTGGTGTCGGTGGGGGCGTTCTGCATTGGTGTGGACAAGATCGACCGCGCGGCCTCGAGCGAGCGGGGGATTGGGGTGTTTAACGACCCGCATTCGAACAGCCGGTCGGTGGCCGAGTTGGCGATGGGGGAGATCATTCTGCTGATGCGGCGGACGTTTGAGGCGAGCACGCGGCTGCATGGCGGGGTGTGGAATAAATCGTCGGCGGGATCGCACGAGGTGCGCGGGCTGACGCTGGGGATTGTAGGCTACGGCAAGATTGGGTCGCAGGTATCGGATCTGGCGGAGGCGATGGGCATGCGCGTGGTGTTTCATGATGTCGCGCACGTGCTGGCGCGCGGAAACGCTCGCGCGGTGAGCTTCCGCGAGTTGCTGGAAATTTCGGATGTGATCACGCTGCACGTCGATGGCAAGCCGCAGAATCAGAATTTGTTTGGCGAAGATGAGATGCGCGCAATGAAAGATGGCGCTTGCTTGATGAATTTGAGCCGCGGCTTTGTGGTGGACCATGAGACGCTCGCCCGGCATTTGAAAAGCGGGAAGCTGGCAGGCGCGGCGGTGGATGTGTTTCCACAGGAACCGGAGAGTGGCGGCGCGTTTTCAAGCCCGCTGCAAGGGCTGCCGAATGTGATTTTGACTCCGCATATCGGCGGGAGCACGGAGGAGGCGCAGCAGAATATTGGCCAGTTTGTTTCCGCGCGGATGATCGATTATTTCAGAAGCGGCAATTCGCAGCTGAGCGTGAACCTGCCGCAGTGCCATCTGGACCATGCCCCCGGGTCGCACCGGCTGACCCATATGCACCACAATGTGCCGGGAATCTTGCGGGCGATTAACGACATACTGGCGGATCGCGGGATCAATATCGATCGGCAGGTGCTGGATACTCGCGGGCCGCTTGGATATGCGATTTACGACATCAATCGTGATTGCGATGAGCAGTTACTGGCAAACCTGCGCGCCGTTCCACACACGATCCGGGTGCGGGTGCCGGGCGAAGTCAGAGGTTAGAGGTCGCAACGTTGTTTCGGGGCATCGAACGGCCACACCGCGGGGAACTTTGGAATAGTGGCGTTAATCGACTTCGACGGCCGGATATGATTCGGTATATTCCTCTCCGTTACACCCGTAGTATGCGACCGTTCTCGCGTTGAAATCGACATCGTAGCGGATAACGCCCGCATGCCATGACGCTGCCAGAAACTCAGGGAAGGTGCTCTGGCCCGCCTGATCGGTTCGCAGCGCTCTGATGAGTGCGTCTCGGTCGAACACGGGCACGTCGGCCATGCCGGAGACTAGTGGCGCCCCTTGGCTCACTACAGGGCCCTCCTGGGTGAGATAGAGGCTCTGACACGACGGCAGATACCACAGATTACGAGTAACGCCTGCGCGCCGAAGCGTCTCGGCAAGGTACGGAAAGCCTCCCACTTTCGGTCGCCCGGCAATGGCGCGTTTTTGGGCGGCCTGCAACAGCTCGGTCGCTTTGCTCACTTGCATATTGTAGCTGCTGAGAACAGGCGATTTCACTCAAACCCCCGGTCATCGGTCACTGAGCAATATGGCGATCGCACCAACTACTTGACGTTGAGTTCTTTTCTATTCATTCGAAGCGGCGCGGCGTAGGCGGTCCTGCACGGCTTCCTATTCGGGCGCGTTTGGAGGCAGGTCTACTGCGATCCAGTCGACGTTGGCGGTGTCGGCTTCGTGGAGCTTTTCGTAGAGAGCAGCGGCGTAGTCGGCGGCTGCGGTTGGCATCTGGATGGTCTTGATGTCCGGGCGCTTGGGCGGACTCGCGTGTTGTAGGTAAATTCCCTGGCCCTGATCGGGCAGCTTTCCATTGGTCACTAAATATAAGGTGGTGCGCGGACTGTAGTGGCGCGGGTGCAGGCCGGGCGCGGGATGGGCTCCGGCGTAAACTTCCTGCGCCGAGGCGACTGGCCCGACAATCGCCTCCAGGTCTGTCCGGGAAATTCCTCCGGGACGAAACAGGATCGGCCCGGGCTCGGTTAGCGAGAGCACGGTGGACTCGATGCCGACCTGACAGGGGCCCCCATCGAGTATGAAATCCACGTCGCTGCCCAGGCTGCGGCGGACGTGGTCGGCGGTGGTCGGAGAAAGTTCGCCGAAGCGGTTCGCGCTGGGTGCGGCGAGCGGAACGCCGGCGGTGCGGATCAGGGTAAGCGCAATCGGATGGGCGGGCATGCGGAGACCGACGGTGGGCAAGCCAGCGGTGACGATTGCAGGAATTGCGGGTTGATTTTCGAACTGCTTTTCTAGCACCAGCGTCAGCGGACCGGGCCAGAATCGGCGGGCCAGACGGTTGGCGTCTTCTGGCCAGTGCGCAACCAGCGACCGCGCCATGCCTATGGATGATACGTGCACGATAAGCGGGCTGGTTCCGGGTCTGCCTTTGACGGCGTAGATACGGGCTACAGCTTCGGCGTCGAGAGCGTTGGCGCCGAGACCGTAAACCGTTTCGGTGGGGAAGGCGACGAGACCGCCGGCGTGCAGAAGCTGGGCGGCGCGGGCGATTTCGCCGGGATCGGCGGTTTGAGGCCCGGGTTGGGGCATAAATAATTGTAGATTGCAGACGTCAGATTTGCGGATTGCGGGCAAACCTCAACCACAGAGGACACAGAGGAGCACAGGGGAATCACAGCGGGTGGAATCGCCCTGAGCGCAGTCGAAGAGTTCGACGCCCGGCTCTCCACCGCAAGCTCGTGAAATTACTTTTTCTTGTCTTCTTTCTTCTCTTGTTCTTCGACTACAAGATTGTTGGTTACGGAGAAGGCGCCTTGAACGCCGTTGGCCTGCATGCCGGCGATTTGCTTTTCCATCTGGCGGGCGACTACACCTTCGAGCGTGATGTTCCCGTTCTTGACGATGATGTGAATGGGCGGAACCGCCCGCAGCTGGTATTGGCTTAGGACGCTGTTGCCGTAGATGGCGCGGTAGGCAGCGCGGCGGATCCGGTCGTCGTTGATGGAGGTGGGCAGAACCTCGATGTTGTTTACGACTTTCTCGACACCTTCAATGCCCTTGACGGATTTTTCGGCGTCGGACTTGAGATTGGGACGCGCAACCTGGCCGAGCAGGGTCACGGTGCCATCGGGGTCGACCTTGTAGGCGAGGTTGTCGAAAACTCCATAAAACGGAAGCATCACGAGTTCATGATGGACTTCTTTTATGATGCGGTCGATGCTCTTCTGACTCAGTGCGCCAGTTGGCTGGTTGTCCTGGATGGCGTGACTGGCGAGGGCCGCCATTGAGAAGATCGTCATTGAGAGAATCAATGGGAGAGCAAGAACTGCGAGCGGTGATTTCTTCATTGGTTTGACCTCATGCACGTTTTTTGCGACATGATGAGAGGCCCTGAACTTCTTCGCACTTTTCAGACGCTGGAAAGGGGCGTGAAGTTGCATTTTTCTTGCGCCGGAAACCGGCGACTGCCCGCCTATTCTATAGCAAGTCCGGAGTTGCCGTGACCACGGGCAGGTGCCGAGCTGCGCTCGGATGGACGGGCGGGGGCGCCCGTCCATCCACTTGCTTAGGCGGCTTTGGATTTGCGGCGGCGCTCTCTAAAGCCTTCTATCAAGAGATAGAGCACTGGGATGAAGAACAAGTTTAGGATCGTGCTCATGATCATGCCGCCAAATACGGTGGTGCCTACGGAGTGGCGGCCATTTTCTCCGGCGCCGCTGGCGGTGACCAAGGGGACAACTCCCAGGATGAAGGCGAAGGAGGTCATGAGAATCGGGCGCAGGCGGATGCGGGCGGCTTCGACGGCCGCGTCGACGATGGTCAGGCCGCGTTCGCGCAACTGCTCGGCGAATTCCACGATCAGGATAGCGTTCTTGGACGCCAGGCCAACAAGCATAACGAGTCCCACCTGGCAGTAGACATCGTTCTGCTGGCCGCGCAGCCATTGGGCGGAAAGCGCGCCGAGCAACGCCATGGGCACGGCGAGCAGAATAATGAAAGGAAGTACAAAACTTTCATACTGCGCCGAGAGCGTGAGATAGACGACCAGCGTTCCGAGACCGAAGAGAATGAGCGTGGTCGATCCCGAGGCCAACTCTTCGAGCGAAACTCCCGACCATTCATAGGTGTAACCCTGGGGCAAGGTTTTCGCGGAGAGCTGCTGCATGGCTTCGATCGCTTG
>JBEKWX010000330.1:0-4615 GCA_049512675.1 Terriglobales bacterium
TGCGTGCTCAAGCCCGCCGAGCAAACGCCGCTCACCGCGCTTGAACTGGCGAAGTGGTTCGAGGAGGTTGGTCTGCCGAAGGGCGTGGTGAATGTGATTACCGGTTTCGGTGAAACCTGCGGGTCACCGCTGGTCAAGCACCCGGACGTGAACAAGATTGCTTTTACCGGCTCGGCGGCTGTCGGCAAGATCATTGTGAAGGAAGCCGCCGACACCGTGAAGCGCGTGACGCTTGAACTGGGCGGCAAGTCGCCCAACATCTTTTTTGCCGATGCCGACTTTGAAGCCGCCATCGATGGAGCGCTGTTCGGGGTCTTCATCAATCAGGGAGAAGTCTGCTCGGCCGGCAGCCGCATCCTGGTGCAGAAATCGATTTACAACAAATTTGTTGAAGCTATGGCGGAGAAGGCGAAGAAGATCAAGATCGGTCCTCCGCTCGAGCGCGAGACTAAGATGGGATCACTGGTCTCGAAAGAACAATACGACCGCGTTTGCTCTTATCTCGAAATTGGCAAGAAAGAGGCCAAAGTTGCCTCTGGCGGCGGCCGGGTCGATAAGTTTGCCAAGGGTTACTATGTGCAGCCTACTATCTTCTATAACGTCGATAACAACGCCCGCATCGCTCGCGAAGAAATCTTCGGGCCGGTCGCGGCCTTGATTCCGTTTGACGATGAAAAGGACGCGCTCAAGATCGCTAACGACACTCCTTATGGGCTGGCCGCTGCGGTCTGGACGCGTGACATTTTCAAAGCCATGCGCGCGGTGAAGGCGCTGCGCGCGGGCATCGTGTGGGTGAACCACATGCAGCCGACTTACGTGGAAGCGCCCTGGGGCGGCTACAAGCAGTCGGGCTTTGGCCGCGAACTGGGGCCGTGTGGCATCGAAGAATATCTGGAGACCAAGCAGGTGTACATCAATCTTAACGAAGCTCCGATCGGCTGGTATTGAGAAGCCGTGGCCAGTGGTCAGTTGCCAGTAAAACCTGACCTTGGCTCTGGCAGGTCTAACTGAGAACTGACAGCTGAGAACTGACTTATGTCTACCATTCAACTACGCACACCTATTCCCGGACCTTGCTCGCAGGCTTTGATGAAACGACGCAATGCTGCCGTTGTGCGGGCGGCTTTTCATGCCACTCCGGTCTTCGTGGCCAAGGCGGAAGGAGCGGTCGTTGAAGATGTTGACGGCAACCGGCTGATTGATTTTGCCGGCGGCATCGGCTGCCTCAACACCGGACATCGCGCGCCGGCTGTGGTCGAGGCCGTGCGCCGGCAACTTGATCGCTTCCTGCACACCAGCTTCAACGTACTGCCTTACGAGAGCTACATCGCCGTTTGCGAGAAGCTGAACGCGCTGGCGCCGGGCAAGGGACCGAAGAAAACAATACTCGTGAACACGGGCGCGGAAGCTGTGGAGAATGCCATCAAGATCGCGCGTTGCTATACGAAGCGGCCGGCGATCATTTGCTTCGAGGACGCGTTTCACGGCCGGACTTATATGGCGATGGCTGCGACCAGTAAGACGCATCCTTATAAGGCGGGATTCGAGCCGTTTCCGAGCGAGGTTTATCGCATTCCTTATGCCTATTGCTTCCGCTGCTCGTACTCGATGAAGTATCCGTCTTGCGACGTGTATTGCGCGCGGCACATTGAAGATACGTTCAAGCGGCTGGTGGCGGCGGAATCGGTGGCGGCGGTGATCGTCGAGCCGATCTTGGGGGAAGGCGGATTCGTCACGCCGCCGGCGGAGTTTTATCCAACGCTCGGCGAAATCTGCCGCAAGCACGGGATTCTGCTGATCGCTGACGAAGTGCAAACTGGGTTCGCTCGTACCGGCGCGATGTTTGCCTGCGAGCGCCTGGGATTGGAACCCGATCTGGTCACGATGGCCAAATCGCTGACCGGCGGTCTGCCCATGGGCGCGGTCACGGGCCGCGCCGAAATTATGGATGCGCCCGGCTCCGGCCAACTGGGCGGGACGTTCGCGGGCAATCCTCTGGCCTGCGAGGCGGCGCTGGCCGTGCTTGACATCATCGAAAAAGAAAACCTCTGCGCGCGCGCCAACTTGCTGGGCGAACGTTTTCGCAAGCGCGCGGCGAAGTGGCAGGAGCGGTGGGAACTGGTTGGAGATATCCGCGGACTCGGGGCCATGCAGGCGATTGAACTGGTTCGCTCCAAGACAACTCGCCAGCCCGCGGACGAAGAGACCAAACAAGTGTCGCAATACTGTTACGAGCATGGACTGGTGACGATCACCGCCGGTTCTTACAGCAACGTGATTCGTCTGCTCGTGCCGCTGGTCATCACCGACGCGCAGATGGATGAAGGGCTAGATGTGCTCGAAGCTGCGCTGGCGCATGCTGGCGAAAAGAAAAGCGTGTTGACAGCACAGCTTACGTAGGGACAGGCGCCCTCGACTAAGCCTGCGCTTTTTTCTTTGTGATCGTGAAAGGTAATTATCAATATGACCGTAGCCGCACCGCCCGCCAACAAGATCCCTCAATTCATTAACGGCGAGTGGATCGAATCACATGCCGCCGAGTGGCTGGACGTGGTCAATCCCGCGACGGCTGAGGTGCTTGGCCGCGTTCCGGTTTCCGATGCCGCGGAGGTTACGCGCGCGATTGATGCGGCGCAGGCGGCCTATCCCGAATGGCGGCGGACTCCTGCTGAAGACCGCATCCAGCCGCTGTTCAAGCTGAAGATGCTGCTTGAAGAGCGGCTCGACGATTTCGGGCGCATCATCACGCAGGAAAATGGCAAGACATTCGCGGAAGCGAAAGCGGAAATGCGGCGCGCCATCGAGAATGTCGAGGTCACTTGCGGCATCCCCACGATGATGCAAGGCTACAACCTGGAGGATGTGGCGCGCGGCATCGACGAGACCATGATTCGGCAGCCGCTGGGCGTGGTGGCGGCGATCACGCCTTTTAATTTTCCGGGCATGATCCCGTTCTGGTTTCTGCCTTATGCGATCGCATGCGGGAATACGCTGATCCTAAAGCCCTCGGAGCGCGTGCCGCTCACTATGAAGCTCGCCTTTGAGTTGCTGGAGAAGACGGGCATTCCGAAAGGAGTGGTGAATCTGGTCAACGGCAGTAAGGCTGCCGTCGATACGCTGCTCGATCACCCGGCGGTGAGGGCAATCAGCTTCGTCGGTTCGACGCCGGTCGCTCGCTACATTTATGCTCGCGCGGGCGCGAATGGCAAACGCGCGCAATGCCAGGGCGGCGCGAAGAACTATGTCATCGTCCTGCCCGACGCCGACATGCAGATGACGACGCAGATCGTTTCCGACAGCGCCTTCGGATGCGCGGGACAGCGCTGCCTTGCGGTCTCGGTCGCGGTGACGGTGGGCGACGCGCAGAAAACGTTTCGCGACTCGATTACCGAAGCCGCGGCCAACCTGCGCGTTGGCAATGGACTGGACGAAGGTGTGCAGATGGGGCCGGTGATCACGCGGCAAAGCAAAGAACGGGTGCAAAATCTGATTGGCGTCGGAGCGCGGGACGGGGCGAAGATCGTGATCGACGGGCGCAATCCGAAGATCGCGAAATATGAAGCCGGAAATTTCGTGAAGCCCACCGTGCTCGACGGCGTGCCTGCGAGCAGCGAACTGACGAACACGGAAATCTTCGGTCCGGTGCTGAGTCTGGTTCACGCCAGCAACTTGGACGAAGCCATGGACCTGGTGGCCCGCAGTCCGTTTGGCAACCAAGCATCGCTGTTTACCTCGAGCGGGTCGGCGGCGCGGCGCTTCCGCTATGAAACTCCCGCGGGGAATATTGGTATTAACGTTGGCGTGGCGGCGCCCATGGCATACTTCCCTTTCAGCGGATGGAAAGACAGTTTCTTCGGCATCATGCACGGACAGGGACGCGATGCGGTCGAGTTCTACACGGAAAAGAAAGTCGTCGTCGAGCGTTGGGCGAAGGAGCAATCGCGCAAGTTCTGAGCAGGTTCTGAGTTAGTCCGGGCAATCTTATGAACACTTCAACCGCAGTTCCTGCCATGACCGGCCAAGAGATGGTCGATCTCACCAAGAAACACACACTGTTTGAGTGGTCGGCACAATCGAAGGTTGATCCCATCCCGGTGGCGCGGGCCAAGGGCATTTATTTCTGGACGCCTGAAGGGAAGCGCTTCATTGACTTCAACAGCCAGTTGATGTCGGTGAATATTGGACACGGCGACGAGCGCGTCATCCGGGCCATCACGGAGCAGGCAGCGGTGCTGGCCTATGCCAATCCGTTCATGGCAACGGAGGTGCGAGCGCGGCTGGGGGCTAAGCTGGCGGAGATTACGCCGGGCGACATCGACACGTTCTTCTTTACGAACGGCGGCGCGGACGCCAATGAGAACGCCATCAAGATCGCACGCTTCTTCACCGGGCGGCACAAGATCATCGCGCGTTATCGTTCGTATCACGGCGCGACGGCGGGCGCCATCAGCCTTACGGGGGATCCTCGGCGATGGGCGGTTGAGCCTGGACTTCCGGGCGTGGTGCACGTGCTCGATCCTTATCACGGCATCGAACGCGGATGGGAGTCGGCGGAAACTTCGCTGGCCATGATCGACGAAACCATTCAACTGGAAGGCCCGCACACGATTGCCGC
>JBEKWX010000331.1:0-4599 GCA_049512675.1 Terriglobales bacterium
TCGGCGGTCGCTTCGCTTTGCCTGGAACCGTAGGCGCCGGTGAAGGCCTGAGCGCGCAACCCTCCGGCGGCATTTTCGGGCAGGGTCACGAAGGCCGAAGCATGGTCGATGGGAACGGGCCAGTCGTTGCCGGTCACGTTCCAGTAAAACTCGGCGTAACTTTCTCCGGAACTATCGAAAAAGCGGACGCCGTTGCGGACGGAGTAATCGATGTTGACGATGCGCGTCGTATCGACCGCGCCGGGAATGTAGATTTTGAGATCGCGGTAGGCTCCGGACTTGCTTGAATCGTACTTCAGTTTGTTTCCGTTTTCGTCGGCGACGCTCAGGACATCGAGAAAGAGCGTGTAGTTAGTCCCCTGCGCTCCGGGATACTCGACCGGAATGGTGCGGTGAATGCCGTGCCACTCGCCGACGAAAACGAGAGTGATTTTTTCGCTGACCAGGGCCGTGCCATCGGCAGCGATGGAGATGGTGTCCTTGAAATCGGCTACGCGCCAGTTGCGGGCCTGGGCAGAGGCGGAACTTGGATTTAGTAGCAGCCCCAGCAGCAGAGAGAGCAAAAGCTTTACCACAGGGGGCACAGGGTGGCACAGGGGAAAGGCGGGCGACCCGCATGACGGTTGGCTGTGTCGCAATCGCTGATGCAACATGTCTTAGAACTTCACCGCTACTGGTTCGCGATCGGCGGCAGCCGCTTCGAAGAACTGCTTCTGCTGGAAGCCGAACATCCCGGCCAGAATGTTGGTCGGGAAAGATTGAATCCTGGTGTTCAGGTCGCGCACCACGGCGTTGTAGTAGCGGCGGGCGTTTTGAATTGCGTCTTCGATCTGGCTGAGAGAATTTTGCAGCTGTGTGAATTCCTGCGAGGCCTGGAGCTGGGGGTAGTTTTCGGCCACCGCAAACAGGCTTTTGAGCGCGCCGGTCAGCTGATTCTCGGCGGCAGCCTTGTCGACTGGGCCGGTGGCCTGCATGGCCATGGAGCGGAATTTGGCGATGTTCTCGAAGGTATCCTTTTCATGGGTGGCGTAGCCTTTGACGGTTTCGACCAGATTTGGAATCAGGTCGTGGCGGCGTTTGAGCTGAACATCGATGTCGGACCACGCCGATTCCGAGCGCACACGCAACTGCACCAGGCTGTTGTACATCGCGACCAGGAAGACGCCCAAGAGAACTACGACAGCCAGGAACGCTAAGACCATGTACAGTCTCCTCGATGCGGATTTAAAGGGACGTTAGCAGTAAAGTTTCAAAGAAGCAAGGTTTCAAGGTTTCAGAGCGGCAAGGCTTCAGAAGACTCGGCGAAACCTTGAAACTTTGGAAGCTAACCCTTGCAACCTTGAACTTTAGATTATTGTTTTGGAGCGAAGTATCCGCGGCGGGCGCGGACTTGCAGATCTTTTTTCAGGGCCGTGATCTCGATCGAGCGGTAACGTCCGTCGGCGTCGAAGTCGGATGGCTTGTAGGAAACGGCGTACTGGCTGCGCAGTTCGTCTTCAATGGCGGCGAACGAGCGGGTGATGTCTTTCATCTTGTAGGGGAAGAAAGCGCGGCCGCCGGTGGCGGAAGCGAGCTCTTCGAGAACTTTATCGCCGCGCAGAATCAGGCCGCTGTCGTCGGTAGAGATGGCATAAATGATAACTTCGGCGCGCTGCGCCATTTCAATGGCCTGGGCGGCCGTGTATTCGCTCTGATTGTCCTCGCCGTCGCTGAGGATGACGATGGCCTTGCGAATGGGACGATCGGAATGTTCGCGCAGCAGCTTCTCCTTGCATGCCTTGTAAACTGCGTCATAGAGCGCGGTACCACCGCCATTGCTCAGACGCTGAACTCCGGCGGCGAGTAAGGGAACCTGGTCGGTGAAATCCTGGGTAAGCCGGCTCTCTTTGTTGAACCCCACGATGAAGGCGCGATCGTAGCCGGGGCGGATAGTGCGCTGCAGAAATCCGGTGGCGGCTTCTTTTTCAAATCCAAAGCGACCCTGCACCGAACCGCTCACGTCCATGAGCAGGCCCAATTCGATGGGCAGGTCGGTCTCGCGGCGGAAGTTGAGGATGGACTGCACGGGCTTGTGGTCGTCGAAAATAGAGAAATCG
This sequence comes from Terriglobales bacterium, assembly GCA_049512675.1. Lineage (GTDB taxonomy): Bacteria > Acidobacteriota > Terriglobia > Terriglobales > Acidobacteriaceae > Acidiflorens. The sequence continues at coordinate 2,097 of JBEKWX010000331.1, forward strand.
TTCTGGCTCAAATTGCGGACGAATTTGCCGTGGCGATCGGTAGCGATGAAGAGCACGTTGACTTCGTCGACGCGTTTCTTGATGGTGAGAATAGGTTCGTCCGCCTCGTCGTTGGTGCTGGCGCTGGCGGGCAGAGCAGTGGCGGTGCTGGAAGCGGCGATGACGTAGGGAGTGCTTTGGGCGCATCCCGATACGCACATGCTGAGAACTGCGCTGAGAACTGCGGCGATCGCGAATACTACGATGAGTGGCGATCCGCCTGGTGCCAACCCGAATTGGATGCGCTTCGTCATTCCTTCGCCTGGTTACTAAATCCAAGTCCGGAGCCCCAGTGAATCTCGGAACCTTCAAATACTTCGATGCACGCCGGGGACCGAAAGCCCAAGAAACGCGGCTCCATTGACTGTAGGCTGTGATCGGGTGCAAGTCCAAGTTACAAAAGGAGTACGCACACGGTGCATCATTTAACCATAGGCCGGTCAATAGGTTGGAAAACACTCTCAGGATACTTTTTTCCCAGTTGCGGCCACTTCGTGCAAAAACTGCTGCACTCCATATTGGCCCGTAGTCTTGCATGCAGCTGCAATATCGACCCGGGCGGGCGATAGTGATAATCTGCAAAGCGACAATCTGAAAATCGCGGGAAAGCTGCATCCCGTCCGGAGCCACGATATGTATTTTGAACAATTTTATCTCACGTGCCTGGCTCATGCTTCGTACATGATCGGATCGGAGGGCGAAGCCGCAGTGGTGGATCCGCAACGCGATGTGGACATTTATCTGAAAGCGGCCGACGAGCAGAATCTTAAAATCCGCCACATATTCGAAACGCATCTGCACGCCGACTTTGTTTCGGGACACAAAGAACTCGCGGCACGCACGGGCGCCAGGATTTACATCGGAGCGAAAGCCAGAGCCGGATTCCAGCATGTGCCGCTGACCGACGGTCTTGAAGTCAGGATGGGAGCCTTGCGGATTCGCGCGTTGGAGACGCCTGGCCATACGCCCGAGAGCGTCTGCCTGGTGGTCACCGATGAAAACAAATCGCCTGAAAGTAAATCGTCCGAAGGCAAATCAGCGCAGCCCTGCGCGGTGCTGACGGGCGATACGCTGTTTATTGGCGATGTCGGACGCCCGGATCTTTCACGCACGCACACGCCGCAGCAACTTGCGGGGTTGCTCTACGACAGTCTGCACCGGAAATTGCTGGCGCTTCCGGATGAGGTGAAGGTGTATCCCGCGCACGGTGCGGGCTCGCTCTGCGGACGAGCCATGCGGGCAGAACGCTCGTCCACGATTGGGGCGGAGCGCCTTACAAACTATGCGCTGCAGATTGCGAGCCGGGAAGAATTCATCGCGCAGTTGACCACTAACTTGCCGGCTCGTCCCGACTATTTTCTTGAGGATGCCGAGATCAATCGTTCGGGAGCGGCGGCGTTGACGGACCTGCCGCCGCTTACGGCACTTTCTCCGGTCGAATTGCAGGCGCTGTTGCAGCAGAATGTCAATGCCAATGTCAGTCTCAACGTCCTCGACGTTCGTCCCGGCGACGAGTTTGCGGCGGGACACGTGCCGGGGTCGATCAACATTGCGCTCTCGGGACAATTCGCATCGTGGGCAGGCGGGATTCTAGGTATCCACTCACAGCCGGTTCTGATCGGCGACACGGAGGCGCAGATCGAGGAAGCGCAGCTGCGGCTGGCTCGTGTCGGCATCGAAGATTTGCGTGGTTATCTAACCGGTGGTTTGGCGGCTTGGCAGAAGGCTGGCCTGCCAGTACTGAAGACGGCGCAGATTTCCCCTCAGGAACTGAACCAGAAACTGCGCGACGGAAGCTTGCGCGCGAGCGACGTCCTTGATGTGCGCCGCGAAGGCGAATGGCAAGCTGGGCATATTCCACAAGTGCAATGTCGGGCGCTCGATACCTTTCCGCAAGGACTGCCCGCAATCGATCGAGAGCGTCCGGTTGCCGTTCACTGCAAGAGCGGATATCGCAGCATGATTGGCTGCGGTTTGCTCGAGCGCGCCGGCTATCGCAATGTGATCAACGTGGCGGGAGGCTTCGACGCGTGGCATGCTGCTGGACTTCCAGAGGTTGCGGAACAACTCGCCAAGGCATAGTGCTTGCTGTCAGCCCGGGCATTAGTCCGAAGTCAGGGGCCAGTTGTTGTTCCATCGTGGCGGTTTGCGCTTTTGCGATCGGTGCTTCGCGGCGGGTGGAAAGCCGGAGAAGACCGACGTCAGGCGGCGCCCAACACCAAACAATCCACTCGCGATTAGCGTGGTTATCGTGTGGCCTTCGCGAAATCACCTTCTCGCAGGCTTCGTATCGCACGAAACCCTCCCCACTCGCCAGCCTGCACACCGCAGCGACGTGGCACCGACCTGACAGCGCGGGCCAAATCAGCAACTGAGCTGTCACAACATGTAGGAGTACGAAAGCAGGATAATGCGGCTAAAGCTAAGCCGCTTTTTTCCGGCTCATGGCGTACAGAATGAGCTG
>JBEKWX010000332.1:0-4587 GCA_049512675.1 Terriglobales bacterium
TCAACTTCTACTGCAATAGTATTTACCAATTCAAATTGGTGGAAGCGGTGGCGGCCAAAGCGGACTTTGCATGGCACACAGAAAAAGAGGCGCGACAGTCATATCTGGGTATAGGGGCGCACCCTGTCCATGTTCAGATGGCGGCGGACCCAGGGATCTACCGTCCGATACCAGCCACTCGTCGTCTGCCCAAGGCATGTTTTGTGGGCCAGCGTTACGGAGATCGCGACCGATGGCTGGCTTTTCTGATTCGGGCGGCTGTGCCGGTCGAAATCTATGGTGCCGGCTGGAAATGCAGTGTGGGCTCTGACCAACCGCCCGATTCAGGGAGGAAGAAATCAGATTCCGTCGCTTTGGGGCGTCAAAGACCAGTTCCAGGATCCTGGCAAAGTTACTTAGCCTTGGGGCGTCAGAATGTGGCTGACGCCGGATTTTCTGTGGGACTGCTCCGATCGTTGCGCCAGCTGAAATACAAGCGGGAGACCCGAGCATTGACTCCTCTTATTGCATCGCGGGCCCGAGGACGGGCAAACGACGTAGCCACTGTTTTCGCCGAGCATGACGTTTGCCTCAACTTCAGTAACGTGTGGTCTGATGGTCGGCCGGGTTCGCGGCTGATTCCTCACATCCGGCTTCGCGACTTTGAAGGTCCTATGTCTCGGACATGCTATCTGACGGGTCACAGCGAAGAGATCACTGACTTCTACGATGTTGGGCGTGAGATTGACACGTACCGTTCACCGGACGAGTTGGTGGACAAAACCCGATTTTACCTTGCACACTCCGAAGCTGCCGAGAGGCTCCGTGAAGCTGGATACCGCCGTGCCATCCGTGACCATACTTGGGGGAGACGGTTTGAAGTTTTGTTTCGAAAAATAGGCCTCTCGGATGACCGCTGAACTCTTGCCGGTTGCAGTGGTGATCCCGACTCGAGATCGCGCTGTGGTGCTGCGGCGGACGCTTGAAAGCCTTGCGTACCAGTCCGCCCACCCGGCCGAGTTAATCGTTGTGGATGCGTCGACGGATGGAGCCACTCGTTCGCTCTGTATAAAAGAAGTCATACCAAGTCTGCGGTCCGCCGTGTCGTGGTGCAGTGCCGGCTTGGTTGGCGCTGCAAGTCAGCGCAATCAAGGAGTTCGTTCCTGTTCCCAGCCAGTGATCGGTTTCATGGATGACGATATACTTTTCGAACCAGACTGCTTCGCGCGTTTATGGCGGGCTTTATACTCCGACGATCGGATTGGCGGCGTCAATGCGATGATAACCAACCAGCGGTATCAATCACCCGGCCGGATCAGCCAATTCGTATTCCACCTGATGGACCACCGCGCCGAATCGTCCTATGCCGGATGCGTTCTCGGTCCAGCAGTCAATCTACTTCCGGAAGACCGAGGAGATCTTCCGGAAGTTGTGCCAGTAGAGTGGCTGAACACAACCTGCACGCTATACCGGCGCGAAGCGCTACCTGATCCACTGTTTCCTGATCACTTCAAGGGTTATTCACTCATGGAGGATGTAACATTGTCGTTGACAGTTGGCCGGGGCTGGAAGCTGGCCAATGCCCGGACGGCACGGATCTATCATGATTCTCAATCTGGGAGTCACAAGTCCGATCCGCAGCTTATCGCCGAGATGCAGTTGGTTAACCGGCACTACGTGATGACGAAAGTGCTCGGACGAAATCGGTTTTCCGACTATCTCAAGCTCCTCTTGTTTGAGTTGTTCTCGCTTGTTTCTACACTCCAAGTTCCTGCGGGCCGAACGGTATTCGGCCCTACGCTGCGCGGCAAGGCTAGGGCATGCCGGCTTATTGTGACGAAATGACCATAAGGGCTTTGCCACAAAGCCGAGACAACAACCAGGTGGCTGCCCACAGCCCAGGGGGTGTGCTCATTGGCATCGTGACCCGCAATCGTTACAGGATCTTACCGAAAGCTATCGAATCAGCCTTACGACAGAGGTATCCGCACCTTCGGATAGCGGTTCTAGACGACGGGTCCGAGGACGACACACCGCAGCTAGTTTCCAACTATCCCGCAGTTCGTTGGATCCGTTGGGAGCGCTCACGAGGGCTTTTGGAGGCGCGGAATTACCTCATGCGCGATAGTGATGCGGACTTCTACCTTAGTTTGGACGACGACGCATGGTTCATAGATGGGGACGAAATCAGTATCGCAGTGCAGCACATGGAAACGAATGCGAGAGTAGCGGCAGTGGCATTCGACATCCTTAGTCCGGACCGTGAAAAACCGAGTCCAAGATCTGGGCCTCGGCCAACTCACATGTTTATTGGTTGCGGGCATATTCTTCGGATCTCCGCTGTCCGTGAATGCGGATTTTATGTGCCTGCCCCAGGCCAATATGGATCGGAAGAAATCGACCTTTGTATTCGTTTGCTCGATCGGAACTGGGAAATCCATTTGCTTCCAGGCGTGCACATTTGGCACGAGAAAACCACCGTTGCACGAGATATCGCGGCTCAGTATCGTTCAGGTGTGTGCAATGACTTGGCGTTTGCTGCACGCCGTTGTCCCTTTCCGCTGGTTTTGGGAATCATGCCCATGAAGCTAATAAACCACGTACGTTTCTCGGCAAGGAACCACTTGCTGAAGTCTTGCTTCGAGGGTCTGGGACTTTTCTTCAGGCGCGCGCTGAACGTCTGGAGCAGCCGCGAGCCGGTGCGCGCAGCAACTTTCTTGGAGTTGATGCGCCGCTCTCACGGAACTAGATGAGAAACCTTCTTGAATATCTACTGTTGACGGCGAGCCGTGGTGCAGCGAGCCGGCTGCGGCTGGCGTTATACCGCTTTCTCGGAATGAAAACTGGAGCGCGCAATCGAATGGAAGGCCTCGGAAGGGTGCGCCGATGTTCACAAATCGAGATCGGCTCCTACAACGCCTTCACTCAAGGATGCTGGCTTTGGCCGGACAACCAGAGCTACGAGGGCATTCGAATCCGGATTGGCGACCGGAATTACTTTAACCGGAACCTCATGATTGACGCCTGCGGGTTGGTCGAGATTGGCAATCACAATATGTTCGGGCCAGACGTCTACATTACGGACTCCAATCACACGTTTGGTCCGGGCCTCAAACCTAATGAGCAGCCCATGCATGTTGGCAGGGTAAGAATTGGCAGCCGCTGTTGGATCGGAGCGAAAGCTGTGATCCTAAAGGATGTGGAACTAGGAGACGGATGCGTTGTGGGCGCCGGTGCCGTCGTGACTAGGAGTGTCGCGCCCGGAAGTGTGGTGGCTGGTGTTCCGGCTCAATGTTTACCGCAGAATCGTTCTCTGCGTGTTTAGAAATGGTCATCTGGAATGATGTGTGCGGAGACGGTTGGATGGACATGCTCTGCAAGGCCGCCTGATGCTAGCAATACTCACCACGCATCCGATTCAATATCAGGTTCCACTTTGGCAGGCGCTCGCGCGGGACGGCCGCGTGCCATTTGAGGTTTGGTATTTGACCGACCACGGAACGCGGCACAGCAGGGATCGCGAATTTGGCCAAACATTCGCTTGGGATATTGACACTCTGTCGGGCTACACCCATCGTTTTCTGGAAGTCAGCCAGCGGGCCACTCCATCTAGTTTCTGGAAGTGCCGCTTGCGCGAGCGACTGCGAGACCGGCTGAGAGCTAGCCACGCGAGCGCACTGTGGATTCAAGGATGGCAGGTTGCGGCTTATTGGCAGGCTGTTCGGGAAGCACAATCAGCGGGTGTTGAGGTGTGGTTGCGTGGGGAGAGTAATGACCTTGCCCCACAGCCGCCTTGGAAAAGGAAGCTAAAACGCGCAAAAAACGGATGGCTGTTCCGAAGAGTAGACAGGTTCTTCTACATAGGCAAAGCGAACCGGCGACTCTATGAGGAATCTGGAGTTACGGAGGCGAAGCTGTATCCGGCACCATACGCCGTGGACAATGAACGGTTTGCTATGCAGGCTGCGGCACTGCGGCCACGGCGCGCAGCACTCCGGGAGCAGTGGGGCATTCCTGAAGACGCGTTCTGCATACTGTTCTGCGGTAAATTCATCCCCAAGAAGCGTCCATTGGACATTGTGGCCGCAACTCGGACTCTGATAGAAAAAGGAGCGCTGTTGAAGCTACATCTTTTGTTCGTCGGCTCAGGGGTGCTGGGACCGGAGCTCCGGCGCGCTTGCCGGGTCGTATGCGATATCGAAGGGCAGCTTACATCTCCGCAGGTTCAAGGTACAAACTATGCGTCTGTGCTTCCTCCAGCTTCCTTTGCAGGCTTCTTGAACCAGAAGGAGATATCTCAGGCATACGTGGCGGCAGACTGCCTCGTTCTGCCCAGCGATCACAGGGAAACGTGGGGACTGGTGGTCAATGAAGCGTTGGCCAGCGGTGTGCCGTGTCTCGTAAGTCAAGCGTGCGGATGCGCCGAAGAACTCTCAGGGTGCGGCACGTTTGCTCCCGGTGACATTGAAACGCTTTCCTCGAAGTTAATCCTGCTTGCCCAAAAGGGATGTAAGATTATCGCACCGCCCACGATATCCGAGAGCGTATCCTCCATCGTTCGCGCCTATTGCGAATCTAGGATTCCAACGCAAGTTGGTCGCTCATTAA
>JBEKWX010000333.1:0-4571 GCA_049512675.1 Terriglobales bacterium
CCTCCGCGGATGATGATGTCTTTGATCCTGCCCGTCAAATGCAAATAGCAGTCTTCGTCAAGCAATCCTTCGTCGCCGGTGCGAAACCATCCATTCACAAAAGCGCGAGCGTTGGCCTCGGGGTTATTTGCATATCCACGAAACACGTTGGCTCCCTGGATGGCGACTTCGCCGCGCTGGTTCGTGCCCAGGTGATTGCCCTCCTTGTCCATGATGCTGATGCGAAGCCCGGCACCCACGCCCACAGAACCTGGCTTCCGATGGCGCGGGGGTAAAGGATTGGAGGTCATCTGGTGGGCAGCTTCCGTCATTCCGTAGGCCTCGACAAAAGGCACGCCAAAGACGTCTTCCATCTTGTGAATGAGTTCTGCCGACAATGGCGCGCTGCAGGACCGTATGAAGCGAAGGGAGGCAGCTTCTTCGGCCTTGTGGCGGGTGCGGGCGAGTACAAGCTGATGCATCGTGGGCACTCCCGAATACCAGGTCACGCGATGTTCTCGAACCGTCCGCCAGAAAGAAAGCGCGTTGAATTTGAGGGGAACAACCACCGTACCTCCGGAAAGCAAGGTGGCCATGGTTGAACCAATCAAACCATGAATGTGGAACAGCGGCATGACACAAAGCGAAACATCTGCCTCGGAAAGCGCGTATGTGTTCGCGATGTTGGCCGAGGATACGGCCAGGTTATAGTGCCGTAGCGGAACCCGCTTCGGCCGCCCCGTGCTTCCGCTGGTGTGCAGGATCAGGGCAATGTCGTCAGCCGTGGGCTCGGTTGCGGAAGCACCGGTGGAAGCACCCACCAGATGAACATTGCCGTCCTCGCTCATTTCCACCGAGATGACCGGAATCTTGCGGTCCGCGGCGGCGCTCCGCACGAATTCCGCGCCCACTGCGGGGCAAAGCAAAACGCGGGCATTGGTGTCACCCAGGAAAAAATGAAACTCCTCATAGGGATACGCCGGGTTCAAAGGGGCTGCCGTTCCCGCGATGGAGGCAGCGAGAAAGCTCACAATCGCAGGCAATCCGTTGGGCAACGCAATCGCGACAGCATCCCCACGGCCAATACCAGCAGAGGCCAATGCGTTCGCCATGGCCAAAACCTGTTGCCGGAGCGAATCGTAGGTAACCCGGATTCCAAGCTCGGGAACGATAATTGCCGTGTGGCTGTCAGCGAAATGTAAAACGTCAAGAAGGGTGTGGACGGACTTCAGTGTCATTCGCTATTTCCTCTACCCCTGGGGTCCTCCGTGCACCCCTGTGTACCCTGTGGTGAATGCCTTTTGCCGACGCTTAATCAGAGTTTCCCTAGGTCGAGTAGCCCTCTGCGCTCAGGATCTTTCTGAACTCCTTTAGGAAAAACTGCACGTTATCTTCGGTGGCCAACGGGCCCATCACGCCAATGCGGAAGACTTTGCCGGCGAGCGGCCCAAAACCGCCGGCGATTTCAATGCCCGGTTCGTCCAAAAGGCGTTTTCGCACTTTCGCTTCGTCAACACCTTTTGGAACACCCACCGTGTTCAAGGTCGCAATTCGATGCGCCTCGGGAACGTGCATGCGTAGACCCATCGCTTCTATGCCCTTGACAAAGGACCTATGGCAAGCGCGATGCCGCTCCCAGCGGTTCTCGATTCCTTCCTCGGCAATGACCAGGAGCGCCTCGCGTAAGGCGTAGAACATGGAAATCGGCGCCGTGTGATGATACCGGTGCGATACCGTGGAGTAGTCGTAAATCAGCTTGAGGTCAAAATACCAACTGCGCACCGGAGAAGTGCGAGCCCGCAACCAGTCCATGGCCCGTGGTGAAATAGCCATCGGAGACAAGCCCGGTGGGCAGCTCAGCCCCTTTTGCGTGCAACTGTAGGCGACGTCGATACCGGTTTTGTCGAACTCCACCGGAACTCCGCCAAGCGAGGTAACGCAATCCGCGATCACCAGAGCGCCCGCATCATGAGCGGCGGCACAGATGGCCTGGCCCGATTGCAGCGCTCCCGTAGATGTCTCGGCGTGAACATAAGCCACCACTTTGGGCTTCTCGCGACGGATGAACTCTCTAGCTTCATCCTCCGTGAACGTTTCACCCCAAAGCTTCTCAAAGCGTACGACGTTGGCGTCGTGTCGCTTCGCCATTTCCGTGAGCCGGTCGGAGAAATACCCATTAGCGAACACCGCGAACTTGGCTCCGGGCTCCACGAAGTTAGCAACCGCAGCTTCCATGCCCGCGCTTCCGGTGCCGGAAATCACCAGCGTGGCGCCGCCGTCAGTTCCGAAGCCGGTTTTCAGCAATTGCTGGACGTCTCCCATCACCTGAATGAAGTAAGGGTCAAGATGCCCGACAATCGGCTTCGACAGCGCCTCATAGACCCGCGGGTGAACCATGCTGGGTCCAGGCCCGAACAGATAGCGGCGAGGGGGTTCGAGGGCAGAGAATTGAAGCGTGGATTTTTCCTGTGCTTTGTCCTGTTCTATGGTAGTCATAGTCCTCGTTTCTCTTCAGAGATACTTAAATATTACGGCACGGAGCGGACAATCTCCAGAACCCCACCCGAAATATGACCCGCTCTCCCCGACGCTAGCGTCGAATTCTCACCACGATAACGCGCTGTAAACGAAAGCAGCGAGCATTCGGCTGGCATTAAGTTTCTACCGCCGGTGCGGAGCTGGAGGAGGGAGATGCTGACAAACAGCTGGTGTTAAGATGCTGAACGTCCGGACCCCGACTTATGTCGCACCCACCTTATGACGCACAATATGACGCACAATGAGGTTGAAACTCTAGCCCGTGAACTGCTGTCCGCATATGAGACGGGCGAGATGGTCGCGATCCCTCCCTCGGCGCGCCCCGGTTTCGACCTCAACACGGCTTATGAGGTTGAAGCGACCCTCAAGCAGTTCCGCGAAGCTGCCGGACACAAAGCCGTCGGCCGCAAGGTTGGTTATGCCAATAAAGCCATGTGGCGTGTGCTCAAACTTGAAACTCTGGTTTGGGCCCACATGTACGACGACACGGTGCATTACAGTGACCGCAACTCTGCCACGCTAACGCTCCCACATCGCCGTTCGCTCAAGATCGAGCCCGAGATCGTTTTCGGTTTGAAACAACCGATTCCTACTGAGGGCGCTGAGGGCGTCGATGCCGCCACCGCTGCGCTCGCATCCACGGAGTGGCTGGCGGTGGGATTCGAAATCATTGATTGTCCCTTTCCGGACTGGCAGTTTCAGCCCAGCGATTTCGTCGCATCCTTTGGACTTCATGCCGCACTCGTGATCGGAGAGCGCGCCGAGGTGCGATCTGACCTGAGGCCCGACCGCATCGCCGCCCTGGTGGACGAGCTGCCGCGGTTTAAAGTGCGCATGTCGCGCTCGAATAGTTCGAAGAAAGGAGAGTTCGTGGAAGAAGGATCCGGCAGAAACTCTCTGAGGAGCCCCGCCTTGTGCCTGGCGGAACTCAGCGCAGCCATCGCGCGGCGGTTCCCAGCCGAGCCATTAAGCGCTGGAGAAATCGTCAGTTCCGGCACTCTTACGGCCGGACATCCGACCGGCAGAGGCGATCTCTGGACAGTTGAGGTCGAGGGGCTGCCGCTGCCGCCGCTGACACTGCGCCTGACTTGATCCATTCTGCGAGGCGAACGTCCTCCGTCTTCGCTCATAACACCAGCATTTCGGGTAATATGGCTTATCGCCCGATACAGCAATTTGGACGCCGGGTTTGTTCAAGTGGCTTTGAGAATTTCTCAGCCGCGCTTCATGTGAAACGGAGCACGCAACCACATCCGAACGGCAATATCCCTGATGGAGCGAGAACGCCATCATCCCTGGAGGCGGAAAATGTCTGTCAGCACTGAGAGCCAAGAAACGACTATGACGACGTTCGACCAACAGGTCGAGGCCGCGAGGCAATGGTTCACCAGCCCCCGGTTCGAAGGGATCGTCCGTCTCTACTCCCCGCGCCAGGTGGCCGAGCAGCAGGGCACAATTTCCGACGACTACTCCGTAGCCCGACAGGCAGCCGAGGAGTTCTACCCTAGGTTGCGCGAGCTCTTCGAACAGCGCAAGCAGATCACTACCTTCGGTCCTTATTCCCCAGGCCAGGCGGTGATGATGAAGCGGATGGGGATGGAAGGCATTTACCTGGGCGGCTGGGCCGTGTCCGCCAGGGGATCGCTGGCAGAAGATCCGGGTCCGGACCTGGCGAGCTATCCGCTAAGCCAGGTGCCAGACGAGGCCGCCGGACTGGTGCGGGCACTTCTCACCGCCGACAAGAACCAACACTTCGCGCGCATGCGTATGAGTGAAGAACAGCGCAAGGCGACCCCGGTCATCGACTTTCGGCCTTTCATCATCGCCGACGCCGACACCGGTCACGGCGGCGACGCGCATGTACGCAATCTGATCCGCCGCATGGTCGAGGCCGGAGTGCCCGGCTATCACATCGAGGACCAGAAGCCGGGTGCGAAGAAGTGCGGCCACCAGGGCGGTAAGGTGGTTGTGGCCGAGGACGAGCAGATCAAGCGCCTCAACGCTGCCCGCCTGCAGCTCGACATCATGCGGGTCCCGGGCATCATTGTGGCCCG
>JBEKWX010000334.1:0-4528 GCA_049512675.1 Terriglobales bacterium
TCGGAACTGACCGCCGGATATCACACTGAATACAGCGGGCTGCGCTGGTCTCTGTTCATGCTCGCCGAATATGCGGCCATGATTGCTGTTTCTTCGATTGCGGTTGCGCTGTGGCTCGGCGGGTGGATGCATCCGTTCCCGAACTTGCTGAGCTCGCCAGCGTGGGAGTTTATCTTCTCGCTCTGTCCCGGCCTCACGTTCGTTGGTCTGGCCGCGATTGCTTTTATTGGCACGGCGCGTATGCCGTCGCATTCCTTCTTCAGGATCCAGCGCATCGGCCTCGCGGTATTCGCGGCGCTGCTCGGCTTCATCGCGCTCCTGCTGCTGGTGATCGCGGTCGCAGGCCGTTCCGGGGACACGAGCCTGGCGGCCAGGTTCCGCGAAGGCATCGACTACGTGTATTGGTTTTTGCTCAAAGTCGGGATCTTTATATATCTGTTTATCTGGTATCGCGCGACGTGGCCGCGCTACCGCTTCGACCAGTTGATGAGGATCGGATGGAAAGTGATGCTGCCGATCTCGCTCGGCGTGCTGATGTTGACCGCCATCGTGGGGGTGATCGTTTCATGAACCCTGCGCTGAACACCGCTGTCAATGCAGCTATGGCCCCGGTCGCGACGCCGTGGTTCTTTTATGTGCTGGCGGGACTGGCTGTCGCCAGTGGCGTGGCGGTCATTACCCGGCGGAACGCCGTGCATTCCGCGCTCGCGCTGATCGTGACCCTGCTTTCGGTGGCGGGACTCTACTTGATGTTGTATGCCCCGTTCGTTGCCGGCGTGCAGATCATCGTCTACGCCGGCGGAATCATGGTGCTGTTTCTGTTCGTGATCATGCTGGTGAACGTCGAACGCGCGTCCAAAGACCGGCGGTTCAATCGCATTTGGCCGGTGGGATTGGCGGCGGCGTGCGCGTTGCTGGCGTTGTTTGTGTCTGTGTTCGTGAAGGGCAGGGCGTTGTTTCCGGATCGCGGAATGACGCTGCCCGAGTCGTCGAACACGCAGCAGATCGCCGCGCTGCTCTACGGAGAAGCCGGCAAGATGGGTCAATATACGTTCGCCTTCGAGATCGCCTCGCTGCTGTTGCTGGTGGCCATACTCGGGGCGGTAATTATGACGAAGAAAAAGATATGAAAGCGGCTGCTGGATTCTAGCTACTAGCTAGTAGCCAAAGGCTAGAAGCTTAATTATGGTTCCCATCACTACGCTCCACTATCTCGTTGTTGCGGCGGCACTGTTCGTGCTGGGCGTGATCGGTGTGCTCACGCGCCGCAACGTCGTCATTGTGCTGATGTCGATCGAACTGATCTTGAACGCGGTGAACCTGAACCTGGTTGCGTTCTCGCGCATGTGGGGAAACCTGCATGGGCAGTTGTTCGCGGTCTTTATCGTAGTAGACGCCGCCGCCGAAGCCGCCGCGGGCCTCGGCATTTTGATCGCCTTCTTCAGGAACAAAGAAACGATCAATGTGGATGAGATTGATTTGTTGAAATGGTAGAAAGACCGCTGTTCGCTGTTTGCAGGTGGCTCGAGCGAAAGGCCAAGAGCTCACAGCGAACGACGAATAGCGAACGACGACTAACGACATGTTTTTTCTGGACCACATCTGGCTAATCCCGCTCTTCCCGGCATTCGGGGCCGCGATGATGTTCTTTTTCGGCCGGCGACTGCAGAAGGCCACGGTTAACGCGGTCTGCGTTGGCGTGGTCGTGCTCGCGTTTCTTTTCGCCGCCTTTACGGTTTTTGAGTACACAAACTTTGCCCACGGCTCGGGGCGTCCCTTCGAAAAAATTGTGTATACGTGGCTGGGCAGTGGCGACGGGCATTTGAATTTCGTTAAGCGCGACGGGACATTTGCTCCGTTCAACGCCGACGCCGGGTTCCTGCTTGATCCGCTCTCTTCTATTTGGCTGCTCTTTGTAACCGGCGTGGGCATGCTGATCCACATTTACTCCACCGGATACATGGCGCACGAAGGGGGCTACTACCGGTTCTTCGGATACATGAACCTGTTCATGTTTTCGATGCTTACGCTCATCCTGGCGAATAACTACATGCTTTTGTTTGTAGGGTGGGAAGGCGTGGGCTTGTGCTCTTATCTGCTGATCGGTTTTTACTTTCATCGTAACTCCGCTTCGACCGCTGCCAACAAGGCGTTCATCGTGAACCGCATCGGCGATGCCGGATTCATTCTTGGCGCGCTCACGCTGGTCTGGTATCTGGGGTCGTTTCGCTTCACCGACGTCAACGCGCTGGCGCGCAGTGGGCAGTTCGCGATCGGCGATCCCGTGCTCACGACCGCCGCGCTGCTGCTCTTTGTCGGAGCCTGCGGCAAATCGGCGCAGATTCCTCTTTATGTGTGGCTGCCCGATGCCATGGAAGGCCCCACGCCGGTTTCGGCCCTGATCCACGCCGCAACCATGGTGACGGCGGGCGTGTACATGGTGGCCCGTTCGAATGCTGTGTTCGTGCTGGCGCCGACGGCGATGAAAACCGTGGCCATCATTGGCGCGCTCACCGCCGTGTTTGCCGCATCCATTGGACTGGTGCAGAACGACATCAAGCGCGTGCTCGCCTACTCCACCGTCTCGCAACTGGGATACATGTTCCTGGCGCTGGGCGTTGGCGCTTTTGCCGCGGGCGTTTTCCATGTGTTCACGCACGCGTTCTTCAAGGCGCTGCTCTTCCTTGGTTCGGGTTCGGTGATTCACGCCTTGAGCGGCGAGCAGGACATGCGCAACATGGGCGACCTGCGAAGGCGCATCTCGACTACGCATTGGACGATGTTGGTCGCGACGTTGGCCATCGCCGGAATCTTTCCGTTCGCCGGTTTCTTCTCCAAAGACGAAGTATTGTGGCAGACCTATACCAAAGAAAGCGACGCGTACCACATCCTGTGGTTTGTCGGTTACGGCACGGCGTTGATGACGGCGTTCTACATGTTCCGTTTGATGTATCTGACGTTCTACAGTCCATCGCGCATGAGCCACGAGGTCGAGCATCACGTGCACGAGTCGCCTAAGTCGATGACGGTGCCGCTCGTAATCCTCGCGATCTGCTCGATTGGCGCGGGATGGTTGAGCTGGCCGCATAGCTTGGGCGGAGCGGCGCACTTTGAAAAATTTCTGGAGCCGGTGTTCGCGCGGGAAGCGGCCGTCTTCAGGGGAGAAGGAAAGTCGGCGCAGTTAGCGGCGGGCGAAAAAGAAGCCGAGCACACCGATAAGACCGAGTATGCGCTGATGTTCTTATCGCTGGCGGCGGCAGGTGTAGGTTGGGGAATGGCGCGCCGCTCCTATAAGAATGCCGGCAAGGACTACGTCGAGCCCATTGCCGCGAAGGCCCCGCCGCTCTACACCGTGCTCTACAACAAGTGGTTTGTTGACGAGGGCTACGACTACCTTTTCACCGGACGCCGCAAGATTGGCGACATCCGGCTGGGCGTCATGGGCGCGGGCGAAGCGTCGTCATGGTTCGATGCCAAGATCATCGACGGAGCCGTCAACGATGTTGGCTGGGTGACGCGCGCTGTTGCTACGCTTTCGACCTGGTGGGATAAGTGGATCATCGACGGCGTGGGAGTGAACGGTCCCGCCATTCTTGCGCGAATGATCTCTTATCCGACGCGCCTGTTCGAATGGGGATTGGTGCAGTGGTACGCGCTGGTCATGGTCGCGGGCCTGCTTGGATTTGGCCTGTATTACGTGTGGAAGTGAAATGCCGGCTCTTAGCTGTTGGCTCTTAGCTGTTAGCTAGAAGCCAAAGGCCAAGAGCTAACAGCTAAGAGCTCTTATGCAGAGTCACATACTTTCGATCATCCTCTTCACGCCGCTCGTGGGCGCGTTCGTTCTCCTGTTCGTACCAAAAGAGAACAAAGACGCGATCCGCTGGACTGCGAACATCTTCGCTCTCGCCGGTTTCCTGATCTCGTTGCCGCTGGTGCCCATGTTCTGGGCGCAGCGCTTCTTGCCCGGCTTCAAGTTCCTCGAGGGCACACCGAACAACTGGATCCCCTCGATTGGCGCGGGTTACAACCTGGGCATTGACGGCATCTCGTTTCTGCTGATCATGCTGACCACGCTGCTCGGCTGGATCTCGATTCTCTCCTCGTGGACCGCCATCGAGATCCGGGTGAAGGAATATTATGTTTGGTTCCTGGTGTTGCAGACGGGAATGCTTGGCGTCTTCATGGCGCTCGATTTTTTCCTCTTCTTCGTTTTCTGGGAAGCGATGCTGGTGCCGATGTATCTGCTGATCGGCATCTGGGGCGGCCCGCGCAAACTTTATGCGGCCATCAAGTTCTTTTTGTATACGCTGTTGGGCTCCGTGCTGATGCTGCTTGGCATCCTTTTCCTCTACTTCCATCACCACGCGGTTACTGGCGTCTTCACCTTCAGCATTCCCGAGCTTTATAAGACGGCGCCGATGATTCCGTTCCAGACCGCCATCTGGCTTTTCGTCGCCTTCTTTATTGGATTCGCCATCAAGGTTCCGATGTTTCCCTTCCACACCTGGCTGCCGGATGCGCACGTGGA
>JBEKWX010000335.1:0-4516 GCA_049512675.1 Terriglobales bacterium
CGGGCCGGTCGAGGAATCCCTGGCAGAGTTGCGCTCGCTGGGCATACTGGTGGACCGCGACGAGGAAGGCTACCTGCTGCAGATTTTTTCGAAGCCGGTGGAAGATCGGCCGACCGTGTTCTTTGAGGTTATCCAGCGCAAGGGCAGCCGCGGATTTGGCAAAGGGAATTTCAAAGCGCTGTTTGAATCGATCGAAATGGAGCAGGCGCGGCGCGGAAATCTCTAGGGGCTGACCCTCAGCGGCTAAAGCCGCTAAATGGTGGGTTCTATCGGCATGGCTGAAGCCATGCCCCTTCAAAGCAATCCAGAACCAACTCGGTTAGGGTCTCACTAAGGCGAGAATGACCATCCGAAAAACGGCGAACGTAAGAGCGAAGATGCCAGCGAAGGGCGGGTTGCGTTACCAGTCGGGATTCGGCAACGAGTTCGCGAGTGAGGCGGTGGAAGGCGTTCTGCCGCGCGGGCAAAATGCTCCCCAGAAAGTGGCGCATGGGTTGTACACGGAACAACTGAGCGGGACGGCATTCACGGCGCCGCGAGGGGTTAATCGCCGGACTTGGCTTTACCGGATGCGTCCGTCGGTGGCGCATAAGCCGTTTCAGCCGATCGAGCAGGGAAGGCTGCGCAGCGCTCCGTTCGACGAGGTGCCGACGCCGCCGAACCAGTTGCGCTGGGGTCCGATTCCGATTCCGGCTTCCTCGCAGCGCACCGACTTCATTGACGGCTTGATTACGATGGCTGGCAACGGCAACGCGCATACCCATGCGGGCGTTGCGATTCACATCTACGTTGCCAACGTTTCGATGACGGATCGCTTTTTCTATAACGCCGACGGAGAGATGTTGATCGTGCCACAGCAAGGACGGCTGCTGCTGCGCACGGAGATGGGCGTTCTCGAAGCCGGTCCCGGCGAGATTGCGGTGATTCAACGGGGAATTCGTTTTCGCGTCGAACTTCTTGAGAAGGAAGCGCGCGGCTACATTTGCGAGAACTACGGCGCGCTGCTTCGTCTGCCGGATCTGGGGCCGATTGGCGCGAATGGACTAGCGAATACGCGCGACTTTCTGGCTCCGGTGGCGGCGTTTGAAGATCGGGAGGGCGATTTCCGGATTGTGACCAAGTTTCAGGGAAGACTGTGGGCGGCGGCGATTGATCACTCGCCGTTGAACGTCGTCGCCTGGCACGGGAACTACGTGCCCTACAAGTACGATCTGGCGAATTTCAATTGCATTAACACGGTGAGCTTCGATCATCCGGACCCGTCGATTTACACGGTGCTGACTTCTCCTTCGGAAATTTCGGGAGCTGCCAATGTTGACTTCGTAATTTTCCCGCCGCGCTGGATGGTCTCTGAGCATACTTTTCGTCCGCCGTGGTTTCATCGCAACTTCATGAACGAGTTCATGGGGCTGGTCCACGGCGAGTATGACGCCAAGGCGGAGGGGTTCGTGCCGGGCGGCGCGAGCTTGCACAATTGCATGGCAGGTCACGGGCCCGATGCTGAAACGTTTGAGAAGGCGAGTAAGGCTGAACTGAAGCCGGTTTATCTGGGCGACACTCTGGCGTTCATGTTCGAGACTCGTTTCGTGTGCCAGCCGACGAAGTTTGCACTGGAGACTTCGCAGCTTGATCATCAGTACTTCGAGTGCTGGCAGGGACTGCGGAAGGAGTTCAAGGGGTCGGGCAGCTAGGCAGACTTTGTCATCCCGAGCGAATGGAAGGACCCATGCATTTTGCCGGCGCCCGCAGAGTGCAGGGTCCTTCCCCTTCGACAGGCTCAGGGTCAGGATGACAATTTAAAAGAGGGCGATGAATTTGCAAACTTCTCAGACGGTGCGAAACTCCGCGGATGCGGTCTGTGCCGCCGGGTTGCTGCGCGACCTGATCGACTATGCCGGATTATTTCCTCCCGCGTCGCTGGCCATGGCGCTTTCTGTGGCTAACTACGACGCCTATTCGCGGTCGGAATGGAACTGGATTCTCGGGCGTTTTATTGTCCCGGTGGCGCGGCTTGGTGAATTCGAAGAGGCGTTTGCAGGATTACCAGCTCCAACGCCTGGGCCTGGCTTCACAGACTGGCGGCTGTCTGCTTTGCTGGGCTCCGAGGTAGTTGAGGAGGTTGCTCGTATTCGCGAATTCAATGCACGAATTGCGCGCTCCAGTTCCGGCAGAACGGCGGTCGTGGAGTCGGTTGAGGTGAAGGTTGCGAGCCCCGAGGAGGTCAAGCGGCTGTCCGGAATCATACCGGTGAAACTCGCGAGCTATTTCGAAGTTCCGCTGTCCGGTTGCAGCGAGTGCATTGCGGCGGTGGCAGGTTGCGGGCGCAGAGCCAAGATCCGGACGGGCGGCGAGACGGCCGACAAGTTCCCCGCTTCCGAGGGCGTGATCGAATTCCTTCGCCTGTGTGTGGCGGCCAATGTGCCCTTCAAGGCGACCGCTGGACTGCACCATCCGCTGCGCTCGGTGCACCGGTTCACCTATCAACCCGAGAGCCCGTCGGGAATCATGCACGGTTTTGTAAATGTTTTTCTGGCCGCCGCGTTCTTGTGGGCGGGAATGGAGAACGAGCTTGCGGTTCAGTTGCTCGATGAGCAATCAGCGGAGGCATTCCACTTTGATTTGGATGGAATCGGCTGGCGCCAGCATCGGCTCAGCCGGCACGAAATCGCGGCCGCGCGCCGGAGTTTCGCAGTTTCGTTTGGGTCGTGCTCATTTACCGAACCGATCGACGACTTGCGGTCTCTACACCTCTTATGAAGAATCTGCTTTGAAACTTCCGCTATGAAACCCGCTCTCGACGAGACCCATGATTCGAAGGTGCAGAGCTGGGTTGAATCCGCCAACCTTTCCGGCTCGAATTTTCCTATTCAAAATTTGCCTTTCGGAGTTTTTCGGCGGCGCGATGCACGCGCCGAGGCGGGAGTGGGAGTTGCGATCGGAGACCGCATTCTTGACCTTGACGGAATGCAGAGTGAGGGATTGCTTGCGGAGACGAGTTTGCGGCTTGCGGCAAATGCCTGCGCATCCGATGCGCTGAATCCGCTGATGGCGGTCGGAGCAGGTCCGCGGCGAGCTTTGCGCCAGCGTCTTCATGCTATTTTGCGGCAGGACGCGGCCGCCTCCGACCGGCAGGCCGCTGCACGCCATCTGGTCGCGCAGGCTGATGCTGACATGCTTCTGCCCGCGGCCGTCGGCGACTACACGGATTTTTACGCATCGATTTTCCACGCTACAAATGTTGGGAGGCTGTTTCGCCCCGACAATCCGCTGCTGCCGAATTACAAGTACATTCCGATTGGCTATCACGGGCGCGCGTCTTCGCTGATTGCGACGGGAACGCCGATTCGTCGTCCATGTGGCCAGACGCGCGATGGCGAGGCCGATCCCAAATTCGGGCCGACCCGGGCGCTGGATTACGAACTTGAAGTGGGCTTCTTTGTGAGCGCTGGAAACCGATTGGGAGAAACTATTCCAATCGGCGAAGCGGAAGAACATATTTTTGGAATCTGCCTGGTGAATGACTGGTCGGCGCGCGACATTCAGGCTTGGGAGTATCAGCCGCTGGGACCTTTTCTGGCGAAGAGCTTTGCGACTTCACTTTCGCCATGGGTAGTGACGATGGAAGCGCTGGCTCCGTTTCGCACGGCTGCTTTTGCGCGCGCGGAGGGCGACCCAGCGCCTTTGCCTTATCTTTTCGACGCGAGCGATCAGGAGCATGGCGGTCTCGACTTGACGCTGGAAGTTTCTCTGCTCTCGCCTCGCATGCGCGAAGCCGGCCTCGCTCCGATGGTTTTGGGCCGAAGTAATTTTCGCGACATGTACTGGACCATGGCGCAGATGCTGACCCATCACGCGAGCAATGGCTGCAATCTGCGCGCCGGCGATCTGCTGGCGAGCGGAACTGTGTCGGGCGCGGACAAGAACGCGCGCGGATGCCTGTTGGAGCTCACCTCGCGGGGCAATGATCCGGTTACGCTGCCGACTGGAGAGCAGAGGAGATTTCTCGAAGACGGAGACGAAATCATCCTCCGGGGATTCTGCGAACGGGATGGGTTCCGTCGCATCGGACTGGGCAGTTGCCGGGGGACGATTCTGCCTGCCTCCGCGACCTGACGAGTCGGCACTCACCAGTCTCAGGGTGCTGGGCAGGATATCTCGCGATCGCAACTATCAACTATGCGGCTTTTCGGGTGTTGCTTTCCGCTCTGACTTTTGCTTGCTCCGCCCACTCATAGCCTACGGCGGCTGCGTGGATCGCGAGATCGAAGAATTGATCGAGCAACTGCAACAATTCCTGCTTCCCGAAGATTTCTACCGGGCGGTCCGGATACGACTCATCGAGGATGAACTCCCAGAGATTGTCTTTGGTCAAAATGATCGCCCAGATCACCTGGCTCAGCGGCACACCCTGCTGGGCGCGGCGCGTGCCAATTTGGGTGTAGCGCTGCTCGATGTCGGCTTCGCTCTTGTCCATCAGCCACTCTCCCAGGTGGCGATAGATTTCGCATACCCGCTC
>JBEKWX010000336.1:0-4515 GCA_049512675.1 Terriglobales bacterium
GCCGACAACACCGGTTCTGCCAGCCACCGCTTAGCCGAACAGAGAGAAGAAAAACTTGGCAGCGGCACTCGCAGCCGAAAAAGCCGTTCCGCTGACGTACTTTTTCAACACCCACAGGCGATTTCACTCAGAACCCCCCAACCCCGCTCCCGCCCCATCCCCGCCCGCGCTCCACTCCCCCACGTTCAGAGTGACTTCCTACTGAATGCTGGGCGGTTCTGAGGACGCGCTGTCGATTCCGGTGTCGATGGTATCCGCCGTGAGTTGAGCGCCTTCTGCAATATGGTTTTCCAGCTTCGCCATCGCTTTTCGAACGTCATCAGCGGCTGTCTTGATGTAGTAGGTTGCGGTCGTACTAACGTTGGCGTGCCGCAGGACGCGCTGGATCACCTTCTCAGGCACACCCATGCGGTACAGGTTGCTGCCGAGTCCGCGTCGCGCTGCATGCCAGGCATGCCACTCGGGAACCCGACCGTCACGCTCGTAGTCGTGGCCCGCCTTCGCATCGTGATCTCGCTCCGCCTTTCCGCAAGTGGCGCACCGATTCAGCGCGGAAGGACGATGCGGTTGACGATGCTGCTGAGCGCTTTTGGCTTGCCGGCGATGTTCGGAAATATGGGGCCGCTCGCCGGATTCCCAAGACGCAGCCGATGCATATCCAGTCGCTCCGCCAATTGCTTAATTACCGGAACAGCGGCCCGCCCCGCGCGCGTCTTCGGGGCATTGATGCGGCCATTCCAGATGCTACGCAGCACAAATATCTCGCCATCGTGGTAGTTGGATGTTATGCCAACAATCCCACCGACAGGAATACTATCGCTTTGGTGAAAATTGTTTCACATTGACGCGAACCGGGGTTGAGGTTAAGAATGACGTACGTTTTTGGGGTCAAGAAAAAGGAAATTTCCAGCTCTCGGACTCCTTCACGTCGAGCCGCTTCTTCTGTTGGGATGGGTGCCCTCGGACGAAAGTATTCCACAGGCCATTCATTCCATAGTTGTTTCATTTATGCGTTTATCAGATTGCACGGGAGAAAAATATGACACTTCAAAGATCGTTAACAGCGTTGGTCATCACCTCAGTGATCTCGCTCCTCGCTGCGGGAGGTTCTTCAGCCTATGCGCAGGTGGCAGCAACGAACGTGCCTGCAGGTATTCGGTTTTCTCAAGACCTCGGTCTGGCCGATCCATCGGTGGAGATCAACATCACAGTCCACCTCAAGCTTAATGACAAGGCCGCATTCGACAAAGCCGTCGACGCGCTTTACGAACCCGGCTCGCCGACCTTCCACAAATGGATGACCAATGCCGATCTCAAGACGTACGCGCCGCCGGAAAACCAACGGCAGGCCGTCCGCAGGGAGCTGGAGAACCACGGACTAACCATTCTGTCCACCGACTCTATCGGCTTCACCATTCGCGCCCGCGGCACCCTCGCGAATGTCGAGAGCGCGTTCAACACCGAAATCCACCAGTTTTCGTACAACGGAAGGGTCTTCCGCGCCAACGTCCGAAACGCCCAGCTTAACGGTGAGGCGGGGAACTATGTCTCCACGGTGGCTGGTTTGGAGAGCCATCAGGTGCGGCCGCTCTACGCACGCGCTCTTAACCCGCGCACCGGGAAGCCATATCCTGCATTGCCGGTTAAAAAGATCGCCAAGGATTCCGGTTACCCGACGGGATTTATCACCACGCAGTGTCTCTTCGCGCCGACAACCTACACCTTGGAGTACGGGACCCCTCCCGCTCTGCCGGACGGCGTCTATAGCGGCACCGTTTATTCGCAGTCCGGGGTACCGTGCGCCTATCAGCCGCAGCAGTTGCAGACTACGTACGGCCTCAATGCGGTTTACGAACAGGGACTAAACGGCGCCGGCCAGACGATCGTTCTGGTGGAGGGCTACGGGTATCCCACCATCGAGAGCGATGCCAATGCATACTTCAAGTTGACGGGTCTGCCGCTGCTGAACAGTTCCAACTTCAGCATTGTCTACCCCCAGGGCAAGCCTGCCGCGGACGCAGGGATACTCGCCGGTTGGAACATTGAGATCGCTCTCGACGTGCAAACGGCGCACACCATCGCTCCTGGGGCCAAGATCGTTGTCGTCGCCACCAACGGTGAGGACAACGAAGACTTTCAGAACTCCATTGCTTACGTGGCCGACAATGGTCTGGGCAACTCGGTCTCGAACAGCTATGAAGAAGACCTCGATCTCCTCGCCGGGCCGCTCGAACAGACTTCCTGGGACGAGGCGATTGAGGTCGCAACCGCCCAAGGCATCTCCGTTAATTTCTCCACTGGCGATAGTGGCGACAACGGTGTGGGGTCTCCGCTGGGCGCGCCCGGCGTCCCTGCGGTCGCTCCTCATGCCACCGCCGTCGGCGGTACTTCGATCCTGAACGACGTCAGCCATCCTGGATCCACGATCACCACCTCATGGGGCGATGCGCTGGTTTTCCTGGCAAGCGGCAGCACGGTTTTAGACCCGCCGGAAGCTTACGGCTTCTATGCCGGCGGCGGCGGCGGCGAGAGCGTCTTCTGGCCCAAGCCATCGTGGCAGGCGTCGCTTCCCGGCAAAGGCCGGCAAACGCCCGATGTCTCTGCGCTGGCTGACCCCTATACCGGCGTTACCATCATGGTCACCGTTAGCGGGGAGCAGCAACTTCAATGCTGCTGGGGCGGGACCAGCCTGTCCAGCCCCCTCTTCACCGCGTTCTGGGCCATCGCTAACGAGAAGGCCGGCCATCCTCTCGGTCAGGCGGCGCCCGCAATCGCCGCTTTGCCCTACGGTGGCGTTCAGGACGTGCTTCCCACCACCGACAGCACACCGCACAACGTTACCGGGGTGATTACGGACAGCAGTGGTTCCACCACGTACTCGGCTGCCGATCTCTTTACCGGATTGCTCGAGGGCAACAAGGGGTTCACCAGCGCAATCTTCCCGATCGATGCGGGCGATGTTCTGGACTTCGGGTTCGGGCTGGACACTTCACTCACGGTCAAGCACGGCTGGGACAACGCTACCGGGTGGGGTACTCCTTACGGCCTCGCCTTCATCGATGCGGTAACCGCCCCTTGAAACAGGCGGTCGCCGCAGTACAGGTGTGCATGCACGAGCCGGAGAGTATTTTCTCCGGCTCGTTTCTTTTGGCGGCGGTGAGAGGGACGGCAGTGTGAGCAGGATAACTGTCGCGACCAGGCGCGAGCGAAGCGCAGGAGATGGTGAACAACGCGCTGAGTGCGGGAGCGCGGCATGAAAATGAGCGATTGTTGTGTTACTTCGGCCAAGGAACAAAATAAACGCGAGCAAAGAAGGAGTAAGAACGAGACGGCGTATGAGCAAGCCACCTTGCAAGAGGCATCCAGACGGTCGTCTTTCTTTCGGCTCTCCCCGATCAAACGCACGTTGCGCGCATGCGCCACGATCACTTCATGTCCCAACTCGCTCAGCAGCCGGCTCACCCACGGCGAGTGCATCCCGGTTTCCAGCGCGATCCGGCTGCGCGGCATTCCGCCGAACCCTGCCTTCATCGCTTTCGGAGTGGTGCCCAGCTTCTGCTCCAGCACTACTTCGCCGTGTTCATTCAACACGCAATACCAGCTCGAACGATCGCCCAGGTCCAATCCGATCGTCAGCTTCGCTTCGGAAAAATTCCTGATCTGCTTCCGCGTTACAGTGCTAATCTTCTTCATTGCCGGTCTCCTTTATCTCTTGCGCTTCAAGCGCGTCGATAACTTGGGAGCGTACAGCATCCCGTCGGAGACCGGCCTTCTCATCCCATCTGATTTCGTCAACAACCATCCTCCTCCGGCGATTTAGTGGCACAATAACGCTCGGAAGCTGGGTGCCGCGAGGCATTCCGTCATGCAGTTTCCCGAAGCATAGGAAGTAACCATGTCGAAAACATATCTGAATCCCCAAGCTCTCTTTTCAAGTCAGCAGTATGGTTTCTCTCAGGGAGTCGCCGCGCTGGGAAAAACTACGGTGTACGTATCCGGCCAGGTGGGCTGGAACGCTATCCAACGGATCACCGATCCCGCCGATCTCGGGGTTCAGACCCGTCAAGCTTTGGAGAACATCGAGGTTGCCGTCGCAGCAGCCGGTGGGAGTCGGACTGACATCGTGTCCCTGCGTTTGTATATCGTGGGTGACCACATCCACAACGCCCTATCGGTGCGTGAAGCCCTACTCGGCTTCTTCCCGGCAGAGAATTTGCCGACCAGCACTTGGATCGGGGTATCCGCTCTGGCCAGCAAAGATTTCCTGATCGAGATTGAAGCCGTTGCCGTTCTGGAGTAAGAACGGAGCTTTGAGCTGCGGTTGTTGTCGCAAAATCCCGATTGTACTCATTGACCCGGACGGGGGTCGGGCAATCCTCAACGAGTGTAAGCGCCCGTGGCTGTTGAAAAAGTCCATTTTTCTCAAAACAGCCGAAATTTGGGGGATAGAAAATGTCTACCCGAACCGAGAAGGTCGTTTATAGGGCATCCTAGCGCAAAGTTTTTTCGACCATT
>JBEKWX010000337.1:0-4472 GCA_049512675.1 Terriglobales bacterium
CCGCGGATGTCGGGCTGATATCGGGAGGAATCCGCAACGAAGAACACAAGAAACTGGCGCTGGAGATGCGGAAGAAGTGCAAGATCCTGATCTCTCTGGGTTCTTGCGCCTGCTTTGGCGGCGTACCGGCGCTGGCGAATCAGTACAGCACCGATGAGTTGTTGGAGAAGGTCTACCGTGACAGCGTGAGCACCGAGAAAAACGGCTTACCCCACGAGCAGATTCCCGCTCTGACCGACCGGGTCTATGCCCTCCACGAAGTGGTGAAGGTGGATGCCTATCTACCTGGATGTCCAACCACGCCAGAGATGGTGACCTCAGCGCTTGTGGCTCTGATCGAAGGCAAGCCGCTGCCCGCGCTGGCGTCGAAGAGCGTTTGCGACGAGTGTCCCACCAGGCGTGAAAAGAAGGCGGCCGCGGGGGGCGTGAGGGGCCACCTGGATCCGCCGGAATTCAAATTTGGAGCGCCACTGACCGAAATGCGCTGTCTCATGGAGCAGGGCATCCTGTGCCTGGGACCGGCGACCCGTGCCGGCTGCGGTGGCAGCGACGGCAACCCGCGCTGCATCCGCGCCTACATGCCCTGCGAGGGCTGCTTTGGCCCGCTGTCGGACAAAGCCAATCCCATGGTGGATATGATGGGAGCGCTTTCTTCCATCGGACTCGATCCCAAGCAGATTCCGGATCGGGCCGCTACCTTCAACCGTTTTGCTGGCTCGGGCCGTCTGCGGCCGATGCCCAAGAGGTGATCCATGGCAAAGACACTAGTCATTCAACCTGTCACGCGCGTCGAGGGCCACGCCAAGGTGACCATTCAACTCAACGACGCGGGCAATGTGGACACCGCCCGGGTCAACGTCATTGAACTGCGCGGGTTCGAGAAGTTCTGCCTCGGACGCCCGGTCGAAGACCTCCCACGCATCACGCCGCGCATTTGCGGTGTGTGCCCGTGGTCGCATCACCTGGCCTCGGCCAAGGCTTGCGACGCGGTCTTTGGCGTCGAGCCCCCTCCGGCTGGAAAGAAGCTGCGCGAGCTGTGCAACAGCATCGCCTACATGGAAGAGCACATTCTGCACTTCTATTTCCTGGCGGGAGCCGATTTCCTGCTCGGTCCGGATGCTGACTATTCCATCCGCAATGTCATCGGCGTACTACAGGCAGCGCCCGACATTGCCAGAAAAGTGGTGAAGGTACGCCACATGTGCGCCCATATGCTGGAGGTCCTGGCGGGCAAGGCCATCCATCCCCAGGCCGCCATTCCTGGCGGATTCAGCAAACCTCTGGCTCCTGCCGAGCGCGACCAACTGCGTAAGAATGCCGATGACGCGCTCGAACTCGCCAAGTTCTCCATCGCTTTCGCCAAGGAGAACGTTTTCCCCAAGTACCTCGAGGTGGTGAAGTCGCTGGGCGTGATCAACACCGGCTTTATCGGCACCGTCAAAGAAAACGGCGCGCTCAATCTCTACGACGGAAAGCTTCGCCTGATGGCGCCCAATGGCTCTCACCAGGATTTTCCGTACGCTAGCTATACGGACTTCCTCTCCGAGCACATTGAATCGTGGAGCTACCTGAAGTTCCCCTACGCTAAACAATGGGGCGAAGGTTTCTCCATGGATGTCGCTAATCCCAAGGGCGTGTATCGTGCCAACACGCTGGCGCGCATCAACGTCTGCGACTTTATCGACACGCCGCTGGCGCAGGCCGAACTGGAGGAATTCCGTGCGAAGTTCGGCCGGCCCGCACAGCTCACGCTGCTCTATCACTGGGCGAGGCTGATCGAACTGCTCTACAACGCCGAAAACGCCATCCGCTTGCTGGACGACCCCGAAATCACCAGCACCGAGACCCGGGTGAAAGTTACGCCGCGGGCAGCGCGAGGCGTAGGCTGCACCGAAGCGCCGCGCGGTTCGCTCATCCACGACTACACCACCGATGCCAACGGTCTGGTCACCAACGTCAACATGATTGTGGGCACCACCCACAACAACGCTCCCATCAATATGTCGGTCACACAGGCCGCCAAGAGCTTGATCCATGACGGCAAGTACGACCAGGGAGTGCTGAACACCGTAGAAATGGCGATCCGTGCTTACGATCCATGCTTCTCCTGCGCGACCCACCGCTTGGATGGGAAGCTGTCGGTGAAGCTGGATATTTTCGACGCGGACGGCAAGTTGGTTGGAACGCTTGCCAACTGAACCACAGCGAAAAGCGGAAAGTCTCGGGGAGATCGATCTATCCGATCTCCCCGTTTACTGTCGCACGCCAACCTTGGTGCTCGGCATTGGGAATATTCTGTTTGGAGACGACGGCTTCGGGTGCGCGGTCGTTGGCTACCTCGAGGCACACTACCAGGTGCCCGAAACGATCTGCGTGCTGGACGCCGGCACCGGCGTGCGCAGCCTGTTATTCACTCTCTGCTTGAGCCCCGCGCGTCCCAAGCGCTTGCTTATCCTGGACGCGATCGATGCCGGACGCAAGATCGGGGAGATTTTCGAGATCAATCCCGCCGACATTCCGCCGGTCAAACTCGACGATTTCTCGATGCACCAGTTACCCACGTCTAACCTGTTGCGCGAGTTACAAGAAACCTGCGGGGTCGAGGTGCGGGTACTGGCCTGCCAAACCGGCCCACTGCCGGAGGAGATGTCCCAGGGCTTGTCCAAAGCAGTCAGCCGCGCCGTGCCGCAAGCGGCAGAGTGGCTGATCCGCGAGTATTTCCCCGGCGGCGCCGCGTCGCAACGGGACCCAACCCAAGCCAGCGCGTAATTCAAGCCGGCCATGTGTGGAGAAACACATCGGTTGCGTGTCTGAAGTCACGAAGAAGCGTGAGGGCGGTCACTGCATAGCCCCCACAACGCCCTCATTATGAGAAAGCTTTTGGCAGGTCCCTGCAGACAGGCTGGTGGCATCGTATGAGCCCGAATCTGGCAATGATGAGCGATGGAAAGAAGTTCCTGTGGGATGGGCAGCCCTACGACAGCAAAGAAGCAGCAGCAAGCGCAGCGCAGTCGTACCAGAACGACAACTTTCAGGTCCAGACGGTAGAGGAAGACGGGAAGTTCCTGGTGTACACCAGGAGAGTCATCAAGGAATGGGTAGCCGCTACCCAGTAGCGGGCACCCTGCGCAGAGGTGGCAAATGGCAGTTGGCATCTTGCCGGTTCAAAGCGATCCGACGCTGCTGGAAGACATTCGGCGGTATGGGAAGTTCGACACAGAGGGCTGTTATCAGTGCGGCACTTGCACCCTCTCCTGTGACCTGTGTACGGACTTCGCAAACTTTCCTCGTAAAAGCATCCGCTACGCACTTCTTGGGCTGAGGGCGCCCCTCCAAGGGAGCCTCGAGCCCTGGATTTGCCACGACTGCGGCGATTGCTCCATCGCCTGTCCACGCCACGCGGAGCCCAGGATTTCCATGCATACGTTGCGGCGCTTCCTGAGCGCCCAGTATGAGTGGACGGGCATGGGGGGCAGGCTGCTCAGGTCGCGGGCCTGGCACCTCGGCTCACTGGCCTTGGCTGCGGTGCTCACCGTGGCGCTGATCCTCTGGTACCACCTGTCGTATGTCGGACTGCCGCTTTCCGGCTTGACCACAACGATGGGGCTGGAGCACATGTTCCCCATCATCACGTATTACACGCTCACCGTGATGCTCTTTCCCTTCATTCTCCTGCTGACCCGCGTCTTCCACGTCTGGCGGCTCACCATGGGTGGCGAGGACCGACCATCGATCCCATTCTCTGTCTATGTCGAAGAGGCGTGGACGTACTTCTACCAGTCGGCAACACACTCGCTGATGAAGAAGTGTCCGGACAAAGGCCGCTGGCTGGGGCATTGGCTGATGGCCCTGGGCGTGGTCATGATGGTGGCCATCAAGGTGTTCGCTCTGCGCTGGTTTCAAACCGATAATATTTATGCCTTTTATAACCCGCAGCGCTGGCTGGGATACATAGCGGCCGGCTTCATCTTCTACGGCGTGGGCGACATCCTCGTACAACGCCTGAAGGCGAACAAAGAAATCTATAAGGAAACCCACCTTGAAGACTTGATCTTCCCCGTCCTGCTGCTGCTCACGGCGGTCAGCGGGATGGTCGCACATATTTTGCGGTATTCAGGCTTGCCGTACGCCGCTCTTATCGCGTACGCCGTGCACGTGATTATCGCCACGCCCATGCTGGTGGTGGAGATGCCCTTCGGCAACTGGGCACACATGATCTATCGACCTCTGGCTCTGTATTTCCAGGCGGTCAAAGAGCGGGCCGCGCAGCTAGCGCCCGCCGGGGAGGCCATTGGCCATGTCGCATAACCTGATCCAGTCCCATCCGGTCGGTGCCGCACTGGTTGTTGGTGGCGGCATCGGCGGCATGCAGGCCGCGCTGGATCTCACTGGTGCGGGCATTAAGGTTTACCTGACCGACAACGGACCGGCGATCGGTGGGGTCATGTCTCAACTGGACAAGACCTTTCCCA
>JBEKWX010000338.1:0-4439 GCA_049512675.1 Terriglobales bacterium
CGGGTTCTTCTTCCTCTTCTTCCTCTTCTTCCAGATCCTCTTCCAGCGATTCGCCGTAGGCGCCGCTGTCAGCGTACTCATCCGTCTCATCGTCCCGACCGTAGAGAGTCGGATCATCGAAGTGCATATCTCCTCCTGGATGTTGAATTAGGACAACCTGCTGCGAAACGGCACTGCTTCTCGGTAACGGCGCGTGATTATAGCACGGCGCACTTTCACCGGCAGTATCGTGCATTCTCTTGCGATTTGCGAGGAAAATTATAAGGAAAATTGTGAGCCGTAAAAAATCACCAAGGTCCGGCGAATCAAAAGCGAAACCGGAGGATAAACGCCCCTATTCGTACGCCAGCGCGTCGATGGGATCTTTCTGCGCCGCCTTGAACGCCGGATACAGCGCGCCAGCAATGGCGCTGCCAACGGCGATCAGGGCAGCCCGCGCAATCCATCCCCGGGACACAATCACTTGCAGCAGGGGCAGTTTCTGGGCGAGAACTGCGCGTGCCGCCAGGCTGAAGGCGACACCCAACACGATGCCCCCCAAGGCGAGCAGCACCGTCTCCCGGAGTACCACATTCACTATGTATAGCTTCGACGCGCCCATCGACTTCAGAATGCCAATCTCCCGCGTGCGCTCCATCACCGCCGTATACATTGCCTGAAAAATCACCAGGACCCCGATAATCACGGAAATACCGATCACCACCCGGAGAAACGTGGAGAGGTAGGGATAGTTCGTCGGCGACATCATGGAAAGGTAGGCGGCCATCGAACTCGCAGTGTAGCGTTCCATGCCCGGCACGTGCTTGATCTCATCCACTACAACGTCAGCGTTGGCCGGATCGTCCAGCTTCAGATACATCACCGAGGCCTTATCCTTGGATCCGGTCAGATCCTGCATGGTGCTGAGGGGAAGAAACTTACGCCCGCCTTTGCCGTGTTCGACAATGCCGCAGATTCGAAAACTGTTATTGAGAATCTCAATCTTGTCGCCGACTTTGGCGTGTTTGGCCTGGGCGAAAAGATCGTCGACAATCGCATCATTTGGCCCCTGAAAAGGACCGCCCTTCAGATAGTGGAAACCACCCGACAAGCTCTCGTAACTCTGCAGATCGATTCCTGTGATGATCTCGAGTGTCCCTGCGGTTGAGACCTGGGTGATGACCGGCGCGACCTCCTCCACGTGCGGCAGTTTGGCCAGAATGCCGGCCACCTTGATCGGCATCGGGCTGCCGGTCAGCCCCGCGATAAAAGACGATCCCGGAGGCATCACGATCACATCAGCCCCGATGCCCGCAGCTCGCGTGCGCTGATCCTGCAGCATCCCCAGCGAGAGCCCCACGATCAGCAGGATCAGCGTGACTTCGAGCGCCACCGCCACAATACTGATCAGCGAGCGCACCGGCCGATGCACCAAATTCCCGACGATCATGCGATTCATCATGTCTGTTCGTGAGGACTAATTATGAGCTACTTGCTTTGGCTATCCGCCGTTTTCGCCGTGCTGGAATTGGGCTGATTGAGGTGTACCACGTCGGCCCCAGGCGGTTGCTCCAGCGCAAACTGGTCGTCGGTCAGCGTTTTATTGATTTCCAGCTTGACCATGTTCAGGGTGATGTCGTAACCCTCCCGCGGCCGTTCAATATTAATCCGACTCGGGAATGTTGTCCCCGCGTAGTCCTTGTATTCCTGGTACGTTGCGTCGGTCGCGACGTTTCCCTGTTGGTCATAGATCCTTTGCCGGTACGGCAGCAGGTCGGTTCGGCTGAATTCGATCCTGCGGGATAGATAAGGGCCCTGAGGCCCCTGTCGGATGACCAGCAGTCTGTAATCGGGCTGTTCGACCCGATGCTTCTTCGCGTCCAGCACGGTTTCATATCCGTTTTCCAGCACCGCAATCTCGTCCCCGCCGATTTCCGGCAGCAGCAGCGCATCGTAAATGTACTGCGGCCGCATGTTCTCCAGCCGTTTGCCGGGCTGGTAGGGGGCATTGTTTGCGCCCACGACAAACTTACTCGTGGGAGGAATCCAGAGCTTGAATTCCTGCCCGTCGCTCACCATGTCAAAAGCCGTATTCCTCACCACCGGCATCAGTCCCTTCATGCGCAACATGGCCGGCTTACGTGCCAACACGTAGCCGCGAATTTCCTTGTAATCGGTGATCCGTCCGTTTTTCGGGTCTCCAGCCGAAGAGTCTATGTCCACGGTCGCCTGCATCGACTGAATCCTGGCGGCCTGCGTGTTGACGTAGTCGATCAGCTCCTGCTGGGTCGCGGTCTTCAGCGGACGGTCGGAAAACTGACGGTCCAGGGTCCGTGTCCGGAATAAACATCCGCTCAGCGGAAAAGTGGCCGCCGACAGAAGGAAAACCAAGAAAAGGCGCACATGAGAACGATACATTCCTGTTTGGGTACCTGGGAAAACCTTTGCCACACGGGTATCTGACTAGTATAAGGCAGCGCAGGATTCGGTGCTTACCGGACGCCGCCCCGCAGGCCGAGGGAGTGGCGATAGGCGGCAACATTCCGATTATGTTCTTCAAGGCTGCGAGCGAAGCGGTGGTGTCCGTTGCCATCGCTAACGAAATAAAGGAACTTTGAGTTTTCAGGATGCAGCGCCGCTTCCAGAGAGCTTCTTCCCGGATTGCCGATCGGCCCCGGTGGCAACCCGGGAAAACGATAAGTGTTATAGGGCGAGTTCACCGCAAGGTCGGCATGATGGAGGCTTCCCTGGTACGTGCCGGTCTGCAACTCCGCGTAGATCACGCTCGGATCGGCATCGAGCGCCATGTTTCGCGCCAGCCGGTTGTAGTACACGCTCGCTACGAGCGGCCGTTCCTCCGGAGCCGCCGTCTCCTTTTCCACGATCGAAGCCATGGTCACGACTCTCGGTATGTCGGAATTCAGTCCGATCTCCTGCGCCACTGTCCGGAACTGATGCACCATCGCCGCTGCCATTTCCTCCAGGCTTTCGGTCCGCGTGAACTGGTAGGTGTTGGGAAACAGATAGCCTTCGAGCGACGTGGCCTCCGGCGCCAGATCCGAGATCAACTGGGTCTGGGTTTCGACAACCTGCAGAAAATCGGCCGCCGGCCCGAGCCCCGAGTCTTCCATGGCCTTGGCGATGTCAAACATCGTGTAGCCTTCGGGAATGGTGACCACGTGGAAATAAATATCGCCGCGCGCGATCCGCTCATAAACCTGCGGAAGCGTCGCGTCGCGCTCGAAACGATACTCACCCGCCTTCAAAGATGGCTTGGGGTGCAACAAATGCCAGAGCCGGAAAGCAGTTTCGCTTCGGATCACCCCCGCCTTTTTCAATTCCACCGCAATGCGTCGCGTCGAATATCCAGAATGCAGCAGCAAAGAAGTATTGGCTGGGGGCGTAACCGGGGCATGGACCAGCCAAGCCGCCCAGCCGCCAACGGCGAGAACGACAACCAAAATTAGTGTGATTAGCGCTCGCAAGGTTCCAGTGTAGAGGCCTTTTCAGAATGCCACAAAGTGGCCAGAGTACAAGGCCGTTTGGAGCCCGGCTACGCCCCGCTTGGACAGACAGAGCCCCATCCCTACACCAGCAAGAATGATAAAAGAGGTTTTCTCGGCGCGCTCTGCGTCTCGGCGGTGAAACGGCTTCTACTCCCCCAGCCAATCCGCATACGGCTTCATCGACTCGACATGATCAAACACAATCTTGATTGCACCCGTGATCGGAATGGCCAGCACCAGTCCGATTGCGCCCCAGACCGCTCCCCAGAACAGCAGCGCGATCGTGACCGCCAGCGGATTGATTTTCAGACGGCCCCCCAGCAGCTTCGGATAGAGTACATTCAGCGCGAAAAGATGCAGGCCTACCACGCTAAACACCACCACCACCAGGTCTCCGGCCTCCAGTTGTCCCAGTCCAACCAGGATCGGCGGACCCATTGCCAGCACCACTCCCAGGTAGGGGACCAGGCTCAGAAAGCCGCTGAGAAATCCGACGAAGTAGAAGAACGGAACGTGCAGCAACCCGAAAATCGCCACGCTCACGGCAGAAATCAGCAGTCCGATCAGCAGGTTCCCCACAATGAAGCTCTGCAACATTTTCCCGATCAGCCCCAGGGTCACGAATGCCGTGTGCCGGTGTTGCAAAGGAAACAGCATCACGGTGGCTGACCGCGCGTGGCTCTGCCAGGTCAGCAGAAAGTAGGCCAGGAACGGGATGAACGACGCCGCCAGCACGATGTCGGTCACCGTTCCGGCTCCGTGCGTGAGCACCTCGGTCCAGCTCTTCACCTGCCGCACCGGCACAACATTCGAGGGCTCGGGCTCGCCGACGGCCTCGCCCGTCTTCTCGAGCTTTTCCGCCTGCTGCTGGTAGGGCTGCAGGATGGAGCGAATCTTCTGCGAATACTTCGGAACGTTGTCCGCGAAAATGAGGGCTTGGTTGTACGACGCAGC
>JBEKWX010000339.1:0-4412 GCA_049512675.1 Terriglobales bacterium
CCGGTCGTCGAAGCCCTTAAGTTCTATAGCAATATCCTTGAGGTCAGTATTCCCGGTATTGCAATTGGCCTGCCATTCGTTTTTCTTGTCAAGAATCTGGGAAATGCGCGGTTCGCGAAGTTCCTGCTCATTGGAGCGTGTATCGGTCCTGTCGTGTTTTTCGGGGAAGCGTATTTCTTAAGCGGAGAGGGTGACTTCCTCATCAAGCTTGAGTACATGACCGACCTCGTGCTGAAGGTTCTAATGAGCACGTCGATCTCGACGCTGGCGACGTGCATTTTTCTTGTTCTTCTTCGGAATGCGCTGAAGAAATCATGCGGAGGGGACGAGTCCGAAGCCGTGACGCCGGCGGGATCGACCCTCAATCTGCGTTCTTGAAGATTCAAGCTGAGGCGCTCTGACCTGATATATTCGCCTACTTCGAATGAAGACGAGCAAGCTTTCGAACTTGCGATCGGGAAAAGGCGCGCTGGCGGAAGTATGAACGACGATGAGAAGAAGGCCAAGGAACAGTTCAACGAGCTCGCAGATGCCATGCCAGCAGGAGGAGACCGAAGGTGTCCCTAAACAACATCGTAAGATTGGCAGTGATCACGGCAATTGGTGTGTCGTTTGCCTTCGCGCAAACGCTCGAGAAAAGCGAGAAAACTGTGAAGAGGACAATTCGGTTCAAAAAGGACAATGTCGTGACCGCCCTGAAGTCCGCCATGGAGAGTGAGGGCTGCGAAGTGATGAAGGACTTCCTGGGCAAGTACAACATAGAGCAAATAGAGTGCAAGCGGACGGGTGCTGGTGATGAGAATGTAACTGCCCAGGTCGTGGCGAGGCATGTGATCTGGAGTGGAAGATATCCGAGCGAATATGACGAAACAGATGTTTGGATCCAGACCAAGACCGGCCACGGCGGTCAGTACTGGTCGACGCCCATCTTCAACGGAATGATGGAACGTCTTATTAACGGTTACCCAATGACTCATCATTGAAGGCTGTGCAATTTCGTCGGCACAGTGCGGTCCGCTGCAGTGGATCTCTGCAAGGGACTCTAAGGACTAAGTCAATCTGCTCCTTGCAGGAACGTGCCGAGCAGACGATGTCTACATCGTAATGCAGAACGGATCGAGCGGGGACAGCTTGCTATTCGATAAACCTCCTTCGACTCCTCCTTCACTTGGTCCCACCAGGGGAATCGCATTTGGAATTAGCATGCGCCTTATGGCGCTACTTCCATTGGGATGTAACACGGTCGGTTCATGGGGTTTAAGCAAAAACGCGAATGAACTGCGAGAAAGAGGCGTTCTCTTCCAGTATTGGGCCGCACTTTTCAACTGTGCAACGCTACCGAAAACTCACTATTCATGGAACGGAATATGTGGTTGGCGTTCTTAACCAAAGCAACACACAAAACAACCAAATAAAAAGGGAACGACATGAACTTCTGGGAGAAACTATTCGATGGCGGCTCAAAGTCAGAGCAGCAACAAACCACTACCTAATAATTGGTATTTCTAACTAGCTCCACAGAGCACTTAAAATCCTCTCGCCCGGCCAAATAATGAAAACAAAAGTTAAAATACTTGAAACGGCTAATAATAGGGCGTGGTAAATCTCAAGTGTGCGCGCTTGAGTCCGTGTGCCTATGTTTACTACAATCGTTCCCTCAACGTCCGCTGGTTCCCAATGGTAGTAGTCCCTCGACACTAACACCGGACGGCTCACACGGACGCTATAGTGAATGGGGAGAGACTTCCCATACAGAGCTTCATCCGCTGGAAGATTCACTGCGATTGCGCCACATCTTTGAAAAATAGGAGGTTCGTTATCGTAAAATATGGTGTCTGTCCACGCTCCAACCCCATGATCCTTCGAGCCAACAACACGAAGGTTATATCCGGGCGTCGTTGCCAGGGACGAAAGAGTTCTGATACCACACTGGAGCGAAGTCACTCCAAGGTTAAAATTTACACGATCACCCGGAAATACGATATAACCATCCTGATAGCTGCCACCTACCCAGTCATCCGGCCAAGTTGCAAAATGATGATAGTTAGGAACTAACCAGTGCTCTGCAGGAAGGGCATAAAGAAGAACAAAACAAATGAGAAATATAATAACTCCAAGGAAGACAATAGAGAGGATAGGATACTGGAGGAGAGAAACAAGTCGTTTCACCGAAATTTCCTCTGTGTCGTCGAAAACGACACCATTGTACGCCCATCTCGCCTGATCGCAGGCGAGAATCTTATGAGACTTTCTCCGGAGAAGCCACATTTCCAATGGACTAATTTCTGGGGGGCAGGTCAGATCAGCGAGTGATTGAGGGGGCGAATATTCATGATGACCTCCGGGTGCCTACTTTCTATCTCCAAGCTTACTGCTTTGCGAGGGGTCGGGGCGTTCGACTTGCACCGTCCGGTTGCCACGCCGGCGTGCTGGCTGCATTTTTCGTTAACTGGTGGAAGTCCTGGCCGTCGATGCCGACGACGCAGAGCAAATAAATTCCTTTCTGCTTCGATTCAAACACAATGAACTGACCGTCAGGGCTGAAGGAATAGGGGCCATTTGGCTTGGAGTCCGCCATAATCCTTCGCGGTATCGGCAACAGCGCGATCCGACCCAGCATCGCCTCGAACCGCCGCCGGTTCAGATGTCCTTCCGCCAGCAGTAGCCATCAGTAACGCGCATGTTTGACCAGCCGTCCTCCGCTCTTCACCAGCCGTTGCTGCAAACTCGTAAGCGACCAGTTCTCGATTCGTTGGGGCATCGCCAGCCGCCGCCATAAATTGCCCAGGTTGTACGCCAGCAGGCTCAGCGCCAGTCGCACCTCGTTCGAGCGGAAGCGATGACAGGAAAGACGAGTCATCTTGACCGCCTGCTTGCCTTCCTTGATCCACTGTTCCGCTGTGCCCCGCTTGTTGTAGAGGGGAACGAGGAATGGTGACTGCGGTCACTGACCAGGTGTCACGCGATGTGTATGCTGCGGTCGTTCTGGGATGCA
Source organism: Terriglobales bacterium (assembly GCA_049512675.1). Lineage (GTDB taxonomy): Bacteria > Acidobacteriota > Terriglobia > Terriglobales > Acidobacteriaceae > Acidiflorens. The sequence continues at coordinate 2,996 of JBEKWX010000339.1, forward strand.
AAATGGAAACCCAGTTCAGACTTCGTTCACTTCGAAACAAGAAAGGCGCTCGCATGAAAAAGCTCGTTCTCGCCTTCGTCTTGATCGCGATTGTTCCCCTGCTGACCTTCTGCCAGCAGTCTCCAAAGTCTACCGCGTCGTCAGGCCCCACAAAGGCTCGTGCCCACTCCCTGTGCCCCGCGCCGAAGACGGATGGGCCGGGCATCGGTGCGCAGGGCATGAAGGTCGTTTACGGACACCTCGCGAAGCTAGAAAGCTTTGGCCCACCAATTAAATTCGATGATCTAGACATTAAAGTTGAACTTGGAAATGTCAGCTACGGAGCGGGCGTTTCAGGCAACTATGCTATACCATTTACTGGTAGGATAGGCTCCCTTAAAATTAACGGCAAGAACTTCACTCTTAAGAGCGGCAACCTAGACACTGGTTGCATTGATGTCGAGGGAATCGGCCCCGTACTCGTGTTGTTCGAGAACTCTGTGACGCATGAATCGGCGGCTGTTGTCATAACGTCGGAACAGCTTAAAAAGTTGAAATAGCTTTATTTTCCCCGCTAACTAGCCTTGGCTCCACCCGCCAGCTCAGAGCTAGCCAATGGCCGGACAGTCCACGGCGCGGAGACGCATCACATCCTCAGGTGATCTACGTCATTGACTATTAGTAGTCACACATGCCTGTGATCTACGGCACTATATTTCATACCGCGCAGTGACCTGTATCACTGCATCGGAACTGGAAATGAGTATAACTTTTTGGCAAGCGAGCAGCGAGAAGACACTGTCCGCCTGAACCTGCAGCGGCGAAAAGAAACTCCTGCATTTGGCCGCGACGCTCTGTGGCCCCCCATCAGCCTATTCGTGAGTTCCACCTCGATAAGGAGAGGTATGGCGCTCAAGGCCCCCAACCGTTTGCCCGTCGTCCACCGTCAGCAAAATGGAAGTGCATCCCCGTGCTCCTGTAGACGGCATAGCAGGCCGCTCACGTATCGTTGGGCGGCTCTGATGGTGGTGAAAGGCGTCACATTTTTGGAGGAGGTATTTTATGGCTGATCTATATACCTGCAGCTGCGGCAACCAAACTTGGAAAATCTTCGACACGGGCGTGCGCTGCACCGCGTGCGAGATGGAGTATGTCACGCCCCACACTTCAGTGTCGGAATTCAATTCCGAGGTCACGCAAGAACTGGAAGAGGAACTGGCAGAGTGACCCTCCGCAGTCATACCGAGGTGTCACGTGATGTTTCTCCCCGACCTCAGGCCGCAGGAGCATCTCCACTCCCGATGCCTGCAGGCAACATCGAAGCCGGAGACGGCGGCGTCTGACAGAATTCTTGCCGGCACTGTGCCTCCGGCTTCAGAAGGAGGTTGTCATGCCAACTGTAACTGCTCCAACCCGCGTTAAACTGCAAAACATCCTG
>JBEKWX010000340.1:0-4388 GCA_049512675.1 Terriglobales bacterium
AAGTTGCTTCCCAAAGAGGCGGGTACCCGAAGCCCGGTCACTTGGCGCGGGGGTGGGTCTGATCGTAGACGTCCATCATGTGCTTGACCGAAAGCTGCGTGTAGCGCTGCGTGGTTGCCAGCCGCTCATGCCCAAGCAATTCCTGGATGGCGCGCAGGTCCGCTCCCTCTTCGAGCATGTGCGTACCAAAGGCGTGACGCAGAGTATGCGGATGAACCTCCGGCGACAGTCCTTTGGCGACCGCGATGCGCTTGACGATGCGACCCACGCTGCGCGTGGTAAGCCGTCCGCCACGCTGGTTGACGAGCAGCGCGGGCATGCCTTTCACGGGCGTGGTTTTCGCGGGACTGCTTTTCGCGGAAATTGCGTCCTTCGGCGTGTTTCTCAAAGTCGCGAGCAGTTGTTGCCGCCACGGCAGGTAAACGGCGAGCGCCGCCAGCGCCGACCCTCCGAACGGGACGTACCGCTCCTTCTTCCCTTTGCCGCGAATCAAAATCGCCTCATTGCTCAGGCTGATGTCATCGAGATTGATGCCCACCAGCTCCGAGTTGCGTATGCCGCAGCCGTAGAGCAGTTCGAACATCAGACGATCGCGCTCGGGAAACGATGCCACCTCCGGCATTTTGCCGTCGAGCACAGAATTCATTTCCTCGATCGTCGGAACGCGCGGCAGTCTTTTCGGCAGCCGTGGCGTCGAAACCAGCTTCGCAGGATTCTGCTCGACCACTCCTTCCTGCGCCAGCCAGCGATAAAGCGACCGCACCGCGGCCAGCGCGCGGGCGACGGAAGTCTTGCTCAATCCTTTGTCGTACAGATGCGAGAGGAAGCCGCGGATCGCGATGTGGTCGATCGTCTTCCAATTGCGCGATCCGATGTAGGCGGCAAAGGCGTCGAGATCCCCGGCGTAGGCCTTGATCGTGTGCCCCGAGGCATTGCGCTCCCGCAAGTGGCGCAGGAAGTCGTCGGTAGCGCGTTCGACGATGGTGCGCGAGTTGTTGGCAGCCACACTCATGAGAAGAAATTTGTAATTGGTGATTTGAAATTTGCAATTTGAAAATCAGTTCAAGGTCGAAACCCAAGTATCGCACCGGTTTGGTTTCAAATTACCAATTACAAATTACCAATTACAAATTGTTCCTCGCCTTCGCCCGCGGATGATGCTTCGCGTACACGCTCTTCAGCCGGTCGAGTGCAACGTGCGTATAAATCTGCGTCGTCGAAATGTCGGCGTGGCCGAGGATGGTCTGCACCGTTCGCAGGTCGGCCCCATTCTCCACCATATGCGTCGCGCAGGAGTGACGCAGCATGTGCGGACTGGCGTGTCGTCCTGAAGCAAGTCCTGAAGCGAGACCGGCTTTCCCGACCAATTGCCAGATGCGCTGTCGCGTCAGGCGCCGACCTCCTGTGCCCAGGAACAAAAGCGGCGAACTTTTTTTCTTGGCGATCGCTTCCCTGCTGTTTTTCAGATATTGCTGTAATGCCTGCTGGGCCGGCACTCCGAGCGGAACCATGCGCTCCTTGTCGCCCTTGCCGCGCACCAGGATGTATCCCATTTCCAGCTTCAGGTCTTCGAGACGCGCGTCGGTGACTTCGGAAACGCGCACGCCCCCCGCATAGAGAAGTTCCAGCATGGCGTGATCGCGGAGAGCCAGCGCCTGCCCTTGCGCCGTTTCATTTCGCGGGTTGGTTTCGGCCAGCTTCGTTCCGGCCAGCATGGCTCCCACTTCGTCGCGGCTCAGCGCCTTGGGCAGCACCTTCCACTGTTTCGGCAAGTCGATGTTCAGAGTCGGATCCTTGTCGATCTTTCCATCGAGCAGCAAATGCCGGTAAAGATGCCGGATGGCCGAAAGCTTTCGTCCCACCGAACGCCCGTCGAGCGAGTTAGAAAATAATTCCTGAATGTATTCACGCACGTCTTCCCGCCGCGCTCCGCTCAGAGCCAGGTGGCGCTTCTCCAGAAACTCCGCGAACTGCGCGAGGTCGCTGGTGTAAGCGGCAATCGTCAACTTCGCTGATCCGCGCTCGACCCGCAGATAGTCGAGAAAGGCAGAGAGCGTCCGCGCGTTGGCATCCGAGGCCATGAGATCAGTATGGGAGGTCGGGTAGGACCCGAGAAGTAACGAACAGGATGCGCGCGGATAGTGCGGGCTTTAAGCGAGTCCTCTGAAAACATTTATGAGATCGCCAGATCGGTTCTATCCCTTCGCCTCGCCTCCCGCTTGCAGCAAATCCACCGCATACAGCGCACCCTCGGGCGTCTCTTCGTGCTTGAAATAGGCGAAGACATCGCGGCCCGTGGCGAGATGTTCGTGGATGCGGGCGCGCATCGCGTGGCGCTCTTCGACGGTGTAGGTGGGTTTGCGGTAACGGTAGTAAGCAAAATCAGCGGTGACTTCGTCGGGAGTGTCGCGCTCTTCGGTTTCGGCAACACACAGCGCGATGTTCCGCTCGCGCAGCGTGTCCCAGGTAGCATCGACGAACCACGATTCGTGGCGGAACTCGAACGCCGCGCGCACCGTTCGCGGCAAGCTTTTCAGAAATTCGGAAAGCACCGCCTGATCCGCTTTGAAATTCGGCGGCAACTGAAAGAGCAATGGGCCGAGGCGTCCGGCGCGCTCCAAGTCCTCCAGCGTTCCGAGAAAGCGCTGCAGGAATTCTTCCGCGCTCTTCAGGCGCTTGATGTGCGTGAGCACCTGGTGCGCTTTGATGGTGAAGCGGAAATGCTCGGGCGTTTCGGCGATCCAGTTCTGCACGGTCGTCTCTTTGACCAACTGGCGAAAGGTGTAGTTGACTTCGACGGCGTTCAATTTCGATGCGTAGAAGTTTAGAAATTTCTTCTGCGCGAGTTTCTCCGGATAGAAAGCGGGCTTCCATGTCGGATAAGCCCATCCGGAGGTGCCAACGTAGAGATGCGCCATGTGGTTTGGTAGCGCCTGGCTCAGTCAAGCGCAAGCGGGAATTATAACTTGTGACGCTCTTCCGCGGACGGCTTTGCTTTCGTCTTCGGCTTCGCTTTTGTCGTCGTCTTCTCTTGGCGCGGCCGCTGGGCCGCGACGCTCTTGGCTTCGTCCTCTTCTTTTTCCGATGCGTCAGCCAGTCCGGCTAACTGCGGCAGCTTCTGCTTCAGTTTCAGCACGGCTTCGAACAGGTCGCCCATCTTCTCCACGCGCGCGAGCACGTCTTTCGCTTCAAACACCAGTCGGCCCGCGTCTTTTTTCTTCAGCGCTTGCTCGACCTCGCCCCAAGCAACCGGCGTCGACACCGTCGGCTGCTCGCGCGCGCGCAGAGAGTAAATCGAGATCGTCGTCTTGTGCTCGTCGTTCTGGCTCCAATCGACGAATACCTTATTAGTGCGCACAGCCTTCTTCATATCCGAGACCACCAGTTCGGGATGCTCCTGCTCGAGCAGACGCGCCACGGCGTGGGCAAAAGACTTCGTCTGCTCGTAGCTGATTCTTGTATGCAGCGGGATATAGATCTGCAATCCCTTCGAGCCCGATGTTTTTGGAAAGCTCTGCAGCCCGAAGTGATCGAAAATCTCGCGCACCCAGAGGCCAACCTGCGCACACTGCACAATGTTCGCCGGAGGTCCAGGGTCAAGATCAAAAACAATCGCGGTCGGCGTCCGAATGTCGGAGGCCAATGAGAACGACGGGTGCAGTTCAATCGACGCCAGGTTCGCGATCCACACTAGCGTGGGCAAATCGTTGGCGAGGATGAAATGGATGGTGCGGTGGTTGCTCTCGCTCCAGATGGGCGCGGTCTTCACCCAGTCGGGCCGATGCATGGGAGCGTTCTTTTCGAAGAAATAGTCGTGATCCACCCCTTCCGGATAGCGCTTCATGGTGAGCGGCCGGCCGGCGAGATGCGGCACCAGCAGGGGCGCAATTCGGACGTAGAAATCCACCACCTGCCCCTTGGTGAAACCGGTGGCGGGATAAAGGACTTTGTCCAGATTCGTGAGCTTGAGTTTGCGGCCCTCGACTTCGACGATGGTAGGTGAGGACATGGCGTGGCTACGACTTCAAACGGCTTCCAGTATAGTTGGCGCGCAACCAAGTGCGCAGGCCGCTCGTTTGACAATCTTCCCTGCCTCCACGTAACTTCGAATTTTCGGTGTTTGTCGTGGAGGCAGAATGAAATCCCGCTTAACTTCTATACAAACAATTGTTGTGTGTTTCGTGCTCTGCTCGTTTGCTCTGGGGCAGGATCTGGCTTCTTTCGAGAAGCGCACTACCGTGAAGAAGCTGGCCAACGGGCTCACTGTCATCATCTGCGAGCGGCCGGAGGCGCCGGTGTTTTCGTTCTTCACGCACGTGGATGCGGGCTCGGTGCAGGATCCTATGGACAAGACAGGCCTCGCGCACATGTTCGAGCACATGGCCTTC
>JBEKWX010000341.1:0-4361 GCA_049512675.1 Terriglobales bacterium
GCAACCCGTCCCCGTCGAGATGGGGGTGCGCATTGAACGTGCTCAGCGTGAAACGCTCGCCCGAAGCCAGAAAGCCGCTGAACGAAGCGTTGCGCGACACCCAGGTCAACTGCAGCGCGTCCCCGGCAGACAAATGCAGGGCCCGGCGCATCGCCGCGCCAATCGCTCCCGCCGAAGTGAAGACCACCGCACTCGCTGCCGGAGGTGTATCGCGCACTACTTGCGCCAGCCCTCGTTCCACCCGCAAACAGAACTCGTGCCAGGATTCAATGCCGGGCGCTATAACTTCTCCCGCCACCCACTTGGCAATCACCGCCTCAAACAGTCTCTGAAAAGGCTTGCGCCGATCGTCGGAGCCGGCGGATTCGCTGGCATCTTCATACGCGCGGCGCAATTCTCTGATCTCGGCATTCACCAGCAGCAGTTGCGGAAGACATTCCCGTAGCACCGCCTCGGCTTGATATTCGTCGAATTCGCTCATGACCACGGTGTCGGGAAAAGCAAGACCGGCGCTGCGATACGCTTCGGCCACGATCCGGGTCGTCTCCCGTTGCCGGACACGCGGACCCGAATAGACGCTGCCAAAAACCACGCCCCGCCGCGACCAATACTCCCCCAGCAATCCAGCCTGCGCCTCGCCGTTCGCACAGAGCTTGTCATAGTCCGGCCCCAAAAAAGACGCTTGCCCATGGCGCACCAGGATGATGTGGCTCATGCGCGACACTCAGTTCGCCAGCTCGAACAACCCGGCGGCACCCTGCCCGCCGCCTACGCACATGGTGACGACTCCGTAGCGCACTTTGTTCTTGCGCCGCGCCATTTCGTTGGCCAGCGTTCCCACCAGCCGCGACCCGGTCATGCCGTAGGGGTGCCCAATCGAGATCGAGCCGCCGTTCACGTTCAATTTCTCCGGATCGATTTCCAGGCGATCGCGGCAGTAGACCACCTGAACTGCAAATGCTTCGTTGAGTTCCCAGAGGTCGATGTCGCTGAATTTCACGCCCGTGCGCTGCAATAATTTCGGCACCGCGAATACCGGTCCGATGCCCATTTCGTCGGAATCGCAACCGCTTGTCTGGAAACCTCGAAACACCAGCTTGTAGGGAATGCCGAGCGCGTCCGCGCGCTGCCGGGACATTACCAGCGTGGCCGAAGCGCCGTCGGAAAGCTGTGAGGAATTTCCCGCCGTGACCGTGCCCTGGCCGCTCGTCGGGTCAAAGTGCGGCTTGAGCGCCAGCAGGCCCTCCAGCGTCGTATCCGGACGATTGCATTCATCCTTGTCCGCGCACACCTCTTCCTTCGCGATCACTTCGCCCGTCTTCTTGTCCAGGGTCGCGCGCAGAGCGCGCATGGGGGCGATTTCTCCCTGGAAAAATCCTTCCCGCTGGGCGCGAGCCGTGCGCTGCTGGCTCAGGAGCGAGTACTCGTCTTGCACTTGCCGGCTGATCTTGTAACGCTTGGCCACCACCTCGGCCGTCTCACCCATCACCATGTACACGCCCGGCATCTGTTCGAGTAGCCGGGGATTCGGATCGTAGTTGCGCGGAACCAGGCTGATGCTTTCCACGCCGCCCCCGATCAGCGCGTCGCTGCCTCCGTTCACGATCTGGTACGCGGCCAGCGCGATCGACTGCAGACCGGAAGAGCAAAACCGGTTGACGGTGACGCCGCCCGTCGAAGTAGGTAGCCCGGCCAGCATGGCGGAAACTCTCGCGACGTTGTGTCCCTGCGGACCATGGGGCTGTCCGCAGCCCAGCAGGACATCTTCGACTTCGCGCGGATCGAGCTGGGGTGTCTTGCGCAGCACATCTTGGATACAGTGCGCCGCCAGTTCCTCGGGACGCGTCAGGTTGAACGATCCGCGAAATGACTTGGCCAGAGCTGTGCGCGAACTGGCTACGATGACTGCTTCTCTCATGAGGTCTCCTATGTCTTTGCCATGCGCACAGCGAGTTTCTCTCTCGCCCGCCCTCTCGCCGCCCGTCTCACCGAGGTTGTCCCTCGGCTGTTCGTAACCCTACGCGGCCGCAACCTGCTCTTTGTCGAACTCGGCAAAAGTCTTGCCCTCTTCCGCTAAGCGCTGCAGAAGAGGAGCCGGCGCCCACAGTTCTCCGTGCTGTTTGTGGAATTCGCAAACGCGCTGGTAGACCTTTTGCAATCCCACCGTGTCGGCATGCCACATCGGCCCACCCCTGTAGGCGGGAAATCCGTACCCGTTGAGATAGATGATGTCGATGTCGACTGCCCGCAGCGCGTATCCCTCTTCCAGAATCCGCGCTCCCTCATTCACCAGCGCATAGATACAGCGATCGACCATCTCCACGGCTGGAATCTGCCGCTGCGGGATGCCCGCGTCCGCGTTCCACTTCTTTACCAGATCGGCCAGTTCGGGATCCGCGCTGGCGCGCCGGTTTTCGTCGTACCGGTACCATCCCCTCAGCGTTTTCTGGCCGTACCGACCCATTTCACAAAGACGGTCTTCGGCGAACGGCTGGCGGATTCCCGGTTTTTCCAGGTGGCGGTACTCTTTGCGAATGCGCCAGCCCACGTCGAGACCCGCCAGGTCGCCCGTGGCCAGCGGACCCATGGCCATGCCGAAGTCGACGAGCGCCTTGTCTACCGCCTCCACCTGCGCCCCCTCTTCGATCAGGAACTGCGCTTCCCGTCGGTACGGGTGAAACATGCGGTTTCCCACGAAGCCGCGGCAGTTTCCCACCAGTACCCCGATCTTGCCCAGCTTCTTGGAAAGTTGCATGCAGGTGGCGATCACTTCTTTGCTCGACTTCTTTCCGCGCACAATCTCGAGCAACCGCATTACGTTGGCCGGACTGAAGAAGTGTGTTCCGATCACCGCTTCCGGCCGCGACGTGCTCCCGGCGATTTCATCGATATCGAGCGTCGAAGTGTTGCTCGCCAGAATCGCTCCCGGTCGGCAGGCGCGGTCCAAGTCCGCGAACACAGTCTTCTTCAGCGCCATTCCTTCGAACACCGCCTCGATCACCATGTCCACACCGGAGAACGCATCGTAGTTGAACACCGGCGTGATCAGCTGCAAGCGTTCGTCCACGAACGCCTGGGTGAAACGCCCCCGCTGTACCGAACTGGCGTAGTTCTTCCGGATTTTTTCCATCCCCAGATTGAGCGCCGCCTCGTCGATGTCCTTCAGCAGCACCGGAATGCCCGCGTTGGCAAACACCATCGCGATGCCTCCGCCCATCGTTCCAGAGCCGACGATCGCCACCCGCTTCACCGGGATCACCGGAATTTCTTTGGGAAAGTCGGGAATCTTCGCCACCTCGCGCTCGCCAAAGAAAACATGGATGAGCGCCTTCGACTGATCGGAGAAAAGGCATTCGGTGAAAAGCTTCGCTTCGGCCTGGCAACCTTCCTCGAACGACAAGTTGGTTCCAGCCTCCACGGCATCGATCGCCGCCAGCGGAGCTTTCAGCCCTCGTTGTTTCTTGCCGGCCGCATCGCGCGCCGCCGCAAAAATCGCCGCGTTCTCGGCAGCCGTCCCCAACTTTTCCGCTCGCGCGCGAGTTTTCGGCGCGGGTTTGCCGACGACTTCGCGTGCGAAAGCCACCGCCCCGGCGAGCAGGTCTCCGTCGATCAACCGGTCAATCAGTCCAAGAGCGGCCGCCTCGCGCGCGGAAACCGGCTTGCCCCCGGCGCACATTTCGACCGCTTTGGCGACACCCACCAGGCGCGGCAGACGCTGCGTTCCACCGGCCCCGGGAATGAGACCCAGATTTACTTCCGCCTGACCCACCTGCGCCGTAGGCGACGCGACCCGGTAATGGCCGGCCATGGCCAGTTCCAGTCCGCCTCCTAACGCGGCTCCGTGAATCGCCATCACTACCGGCTTGCCGCTGTCCTCAATGCGAAGCAGCAAGGGAAGCAGGCTTCTACGCGGGCCGCCCGAGGTCATCTTGCCGAATTCCTTGATGTCAGCGCCGGCGACAAAAGTGCGGCCGCCGCCGATTACGACCGCTGCCTTAACCGCAGGGTCTCCGTTTATCTCGTCAATCGCCGCCAAGATTCCCTCGGGCACGCCCGGACCAAGAGCGTTCACCGGTGGGTTGTCGATAGTAATGACCGCGACATCATTGTCCTTGCTGATTCTCACGAGGTTATTCATAGGTCTCTCCTTGTTACTACCAGGCCGTCTGGCCTCCATCGACAACCAGCACGTGCCCCGTCACGTACGCCGAAGCGTCCGACGCCAGAAATACCGCTGCGCCTTTCAGATCGTGATCGCCGCCAAAGCGGCCCAGCGGTATCTTCGCCAGCAGGGAATCTTTACGGTGCTCGATGATCCACTCCGACATATGCGTCGGGAACCATCCTGGGGCGATGGCATT
>JBEKWX010000342.1:0-4354 GCA_049512675.1 Terriglobales bacterium
CACGAAAAGAAAATCAGCTCGATGAAAGACCTGCTGCCACTGCTGGAGCAGATCGCCAAGGGCGGCAAGCCGCTCCTGATCATCGCCGAGGACGTGGAAGGCGAAGCGCTGGCGACTCTGGTAGTAAACAAACTTCGTGGCACGCTGCAAGTCTCGGCCGTTAAGGCTCCGGGCTTCGGCGATCGCCGCAAGGCAATGCTGCAGGACATCGCGATTTTGACCGGCGGCAAGGCCATCACGGAAGATCTGGGCATCAAGCTGGAGAACGTGCAGGTAGCCGATCTCGGACAAGCCAAGAAAATCACCATCGACAAGGACAACACCACCATAGTCGAAGGCAAAGGCAAGCCGGGTGACGTGCAGGGCCGAGTAAAAGAGATTCGCGGCCAGATCGATAAGACCACCAGCGACTACGACCGCGAGAAATTGCAAGAGCGGTTGGCGAAGCTGGTCGGTGGCGTTGCGGTAATCAAAGTAGGAGCCGCGACCGAAACCGAAATGAAAGAGAAGAAGGCGCGTGTGGAAGACGCCATGCACGCAACCCGTGCAGCAGTCGAGGAAGGCATTGTCCCCGGCGGCGGCGTGGCCCTGGCGCGTTGCGTCGCAGCGCTCGACAAACTGAAACTGGAAGGCGACGAGCAGATCGGTGTAAACATCGTGAAACGCGCCCTGGTAGAGCCGTTGCGCCAAATCGCCGAGAATGCCGGCGAAGAAGGCGCAATCGTCCTCGGAAAGATCAACGATTCCAAGGACAACAACTATGGCTTCAACGCTCTGACCAGCGAGTATGAAGACCTGGTAAAGGCGGGCGTGCTCGATCCGACGAAGGTGGTGCGCACCGCACTAACCAACGCGGGCTCGATCGCGGCGCTGATGTTGACGACCGAAGCCCTAGTGGCGGAGATCCCGGAGGAGAAGAAGAACGCTCCAATGCCGGGCGGCCACGGTGGCGGCGGCATGGGCGACATGTACTAGGACTAGCCGTCCAGGCAGACGCGCCTTCGGCGCAAAAACTAAAGCCCCGCTCGCAAGAGCGGGGCTTTCTCTGCTCTAACACTAAGAATTAGGGGACGAAACCATGGGAAGAATGAAGGACCTTCTCATCCAACAGGAGGAACAGGGTTGGTGGTTTGTTGGCACGCATGTCTGCGCCGACTGTTTTACCGACGAGGCCATCAAAGAGTTCGTGGCAGGCCGCACGGAGCAGAACGAATGCGACTATTGCGAGCGCTCGTCTGAGGCACCGATCGCGGCCCCCTTGGATGACGTGCTCGACCTCATGGCGAATGGACTCTCGGTCGAGTGGAGCGATGCCGTAAACGAGTTGCCGTATGAGTCTGCAGAGGGTGGCTATCAAGGCCGGGCATATGATACTTGGGAATTCTTTGATGAGGTGGTTGGCTTCCCTACGGAAAACGCAAGATTACAAGAAGACATCGCTCATGCCTTCCGAGATCGCCTTTGGTGCCAACGAAATTACTTCAGCCTCAGTGACCAGGATGCGCTGCTGATCGGCTGGGATGAGTTCTGCGATGAGGTGAAGCATAACCGGCGCTATTTCTTCTTCAGCCCTCCACTTGCACCGCTTGCCGAACCCGAGGGCGAACCAGACCCCTCCAACATCAGGGAAACCCCAACTGCGACGGAGATACTAAGCGTGATCGCCGACCTAGTGCAGGAACTCGACTTGGTGAAAACAATTCCCCCCGGCCAGAAATTTGCCCGCGCTCGAAACTGCGACCCGTCAAAGCCGTTCACGACCGCAGTGGAACTCGGTACCGCTCCAGGTGAAAAAGCGGTGTCCGCCAACCGAATGAGTCCCTCCGGAGTCCCGATGTTCTACGGTGCACAGGACTTGGACACAGCCACCGCCGAAGTCGCCGAAGGGCCAGGCCACTTTTCAGTAGGCTTTTTTGAGACGGTGCGGGAGTTAAGACTGCTAGACCTCACGAGCCTTCCACCGACCCCGAGCGTTTTCCTCGCCGACGCCTTTGAACAACGGATCCGAATTACCTTTCTGAAGCGTTTCGCGCGTGACTTAAAAAAGCCAATCGCGCGGGATGGCAGAGAACACATCGAGTACGTGCCTACACAAGTCGTGACGGAATATTTCCGGCACATCTTCCGGGACGAAAGCGGTCGCGGCGTCGACGGCATTCTGTACAGGAGCGCCAAGACCGCCAACGGCGTAAACTGCGTTCTCTTTTGTGAGAATGAGAATTGTTGCGACGCTATACCACAGGGATGGTCGGGCGAGCGGATGTGGCTGCGCCTCAAGGAAGCGCGGCAAGTAAAATTAACAGGTACATTCCCCTATCGTTTGCTGTTCGCCATCGGCGGGTTAGTTGCCGGCGTGGCGATTGGAGCCGTGCTCATCGGCTGGCGCAGATTTCCCTAAGGCTGATTGGATAACCGTGTCGGGCGGGTGGGCCACTTCAACACGGCAAGTATGGCGCGGCTGTCTCCAAAACGTTGACATCAAATAACCGGGGGTGGGCACTTCTCGCGTCGAGAAGCGGCCGTCGGACAGCCGACATCGCTACTGTTGGTGATACCACTACCACTATGCGACGCCGCTGTCTCCAAGGCACTCGTCACACTTCTTCCAGCCAATAACACTTGACAACCCAACGTATAATAGAAATAGAAGAAAACGACAGCAGATAGGCGCGGTTCTCTCCACTTATCACTCCCGCGCCAGCCGTGACCTATCCGGCAGATAAGGATGTAACACCTCTAACTGGACCACAATCAAGACTTTACCTATAACTATCTTCCTATCAAGACTTTGCCGCCAGTCCGGCGCTAAGTCGATGACTCTAATATACCGGACCACAGGGGGGTACCCCTTACTAACCTTGGCCAGCGAGCAGATCGCAGCCAATAAATCAGGAGCCACTATGTCATCCCTTGCAGCACCTCGTTGCCGACACATCAAGGTCAGCGGAATCCAATGCGGATCGCCCGCCCTCCGCAAAAAAAGTTTTTGTTTCTACCATCAGCAGAATCGTCCCTTGACCGTCGACTGTTACTACAACCCAGACGAGTATGCGACCGGCGAAATTGCCTTGCCCGTTTTTGAAGACGCGCACTCCGTCCAGACCGTCATTCGACAGATCGTGCAGCTGGTCCTGCAAAAGCGGCTCGAACGCAAAACCGCCAGCACCTTGCTGTACGCGCTACAGATCGCCTCGTCGAATCTCAAGCGTATGGAACTAGAAAAGCCGCAACCAGAGCAGGTTGTCACCGATCTCGAAACGGAATCGGAAACTCCCGTGGCTACCAATATCGAAGAAGAAACCGCCCGCGAAATCCCGCACGAAGACGTCAAGCGCAGCGACGAAGACCTTCCGCCCGGAACGATCCAGGCCTGTTATCGGCCTAGACCGCTCATCGTGAACACGAGGACGCCCCGGGCGATACAATAGCGGTTTTTGGCACGCTTGCGGGGAGGGTCGATGGCACGTGGCGGAATTTTTTCAGGGGTTAGTCGGGCTTCTGTTCTGGACTCGGTGCGAACGGCTCTTGCAGCGGTGGCTGCCATGATGGTCGCTCGTCTGTTGAAGCTGCCGGAATATTATTGGGCGCCGATCTCGGCCATCGTCATCATTCAATCCACGATTCCTCCCCGGACGCTGGGGTGGCAGCGATTTGTGGGGACGGCACTGGGGGCGGTGCTGGGCACTGCGCTGGCTACGTTTTTCCCTCCAAGTGCGGTGGTGTACGGTCTGGGGATTCTTTTGTGCGGAGTGCTGGCGCGGTTATTGCGCTTGGAAACGGCTTACCGGTTTGCCGGAATTACATTGAGTATTATTTTGCTGATTCCGCGGGCCCGAGGTCCCTGGATCGTCGGATGGCACCGCTTCCTGGAAGTGTCGCTGGGAATCGCGGTGGCGTTGGTGGTGACGACGGTTTGGCCGCTAGCAAAGAAAACGGCGTAAGCGGAGCGGTGTGCTTCCGCGAACCAGAGTGCTCGATCTCTGCCTGATCACTGTAGCCCGCGATAGGTGTTCAACCATTGTTCGCGGACGGCTTCCCAGATATAGTTCCGCGCTTCATGGTGGGCGTTGTGCGCGAGGCGAGCGGCGAGCGCGGGGTCGCGCAACAAACGGATGACATTTGCGGCGAGGGCTTGTTCGTCGCCCACGCGGGAGAGCAATCCGGTGCGCTCGTGCTCGACCAGATAGGGCATGCACTCTGGCGAAGTGGTGACTACGGGAGTTCCCGACGCAAAGGCTTCGATGATCGACACCGGCATATTGTCGAGCCACGAGGCGTTGATGAAGATGTCAGCCTGCTCGTAATACTTGGCGATCTCCTGATGCGATGCGACGCCGGTGAAGTTGACGCCGGT
>JBEKWX010000343.1:0-4354 GCA_049512675.1 Terriglobales bacterium
CGACCGAGGATTTCGGGATGGCGTAGGTGTCTTCGCCGAGGTCATACTCGACGCGGTCTTTGGTTTCGCGGACCTGGTCGGCCCAGATAACGCGTCCATTCTTAAGATGGATGACGTCGGCGGACGCGGGCAGCGCCGGCAGAAGCACTAGAATGAGGACGAGGGCTCGCACTCGGCTGATTCTAGCAATGGCGAGCAGGGTCGGTAAGATGACCAAGGTGCTGGAACCGGCCTGCCGAAAGAGGCGCCGAGTCTTTGCGGTGAAAGAGTCCAGAGTCTCCAAGCGGTGTACATACCAGCCCCGGAGGGGCGAACCAGCTAAGCCCAGCGCTTCAGCGCTGGGTCAAACGCAGAAATGAGTCAAGTCCCGGAGGGACGACCCACCTATGAGGCCAGGGTCGGTGCGACGATGGCGCATGATCGAGTTGGCATGTTGCTTTGCCGCTGCATCCTGCGCGCAGGCAGCGGAGCCAAGCACCCCTTGTCCGCAAACCACGAGCGCGCTCTACGCGCGAATTCGTTCGGTGGGACTCGATCCGCAACGCGTCTACCAAGTTCGGGGCGCCTCGATTGACCGGCCTAATCTCCACCTCGATTTCGACGACGGCACGCTGGCCTTTACGGAAGACATTTGCGGCCGGATCACGGGCGCGTTCTTCGAGGGTGAGGGCGAGATAAGGCTGCGGCCGCCGAACCCGGTGGAGCGCGGATCGCTGGCGCTGTTCACGGGGATGGCGATTCTCGAAGAGCAGTTCACCTCGGGATATCTGCGCTTCAACGACGACACGGCGGCGGTCTTGCAGCGCTTTCTTTCGCCAGCGCCCGAGGGCGCGGAATTCATAAAAGAATGGAACGACGCGAGCCGCAGTCTGGCGGAGTTTGATGCCCTGCGCTTGCTGCTGGACTTCAGTCATTTCCTTCCCGCGCCGGGCGGGCGCGAGAGTAGAACCGAATTGGCTCGAAAATTTCCGCCCTTGCTGCACGCGCATTTGCTGGGCAAGAAACTGGGTGGATTTGAAGTGTTCTGGGATGCCGCTGGTACCGAGCCGTTGTGGGCGGGGCAACCGCGGGTGAAAGACGGCATTTCGTTTTTCGATGTCTGGACTTCGTTCGCGCCCGGTGGGGGCAGCGCGGCCGCGGTTCCCCCGCCTGGTGATGTCTCGATAACGAGCTTCCGGATTCGAGCGTCGGTGCAGCCTCCGACTATGTTGCGAGCATCTACGGAGCTGAAGCTTCGAATTCGCAGCGGAGGAGAAAGGACGCTGCTGTTTGAGTTGTCGCGCTATCTGAAGATTGATGCGGTGGAGGCGGATGGGCGCGCGGTGGACTTCATCCAGAACCAGGCGATTGAAGGCTCCGAGTTGCGGCGAAAAGGGAACGATCTGGTGGCGGTTGTATTTCCCGCTCCGCTCTTGCCCGGGCGGGAACTGAAACTGCGCTTTGTCTATGCGGGCGAGGTTCTGTCAGAGGCCGGGAACGGATTGCTGTATGTGGGCGAGCGCGGTAGGTGGTATCCGAGTTTCGGTTTGAGCCCGGCGCAGTTCGAGATGGAGTTTCACTATCCGTCGAACTGGACGCTAGTGGCGACGGGGAAACAGATGTCACGTACGGGAGACGCCGAAGACGACCCGCAAACGAACCGGGAAGGTGGGACGGAGAAAGTTTCGCGCTGGACCTCAGAACGGCCGATTCCGGTGGCGGGGTTCAACCTCGGCAAGTACGTTCGGGCCGAGGCGAGGGCCGGAAACGTTCTAGTGGAGGCGTACGGCACAAGGGAGGTTGAGAAGTCGTTTCCGAAGGCACCACCGGAGGTGATTGAGCAGCCGACTCTTCCCGGTGTGGACTCGCGGAGATCGAGACCGAATCCACCCATGGTGCTGACTCCGCCGCCTCCGTCGCCGGCCCGCGATGTGCAGGTGGTGGCGGACAGAGCGGCGAAGGCAATTGAGAGTTTCTCGCAATGGTTTGGGCCGTATCCCTATGGTTCGCTGGCGCTGACGCAGATGCCGGGCAATTTGAGCCAGGGATGGCCGGGGCTGATATTTCTGTCGAGCTTTGCCTTTCTCAGTTCGCAGGAGCAGAAGGATCTGCGTCTGGACCCGGTGACTCGCGAGCTCGACAACCAGGTGTTGGTCCACGAGACGGCGCACCAGTGGTGGGGCGATCTGGTGCTGTGGAAGAGCTATCGCGATCAGTGGATATCGGAAGGACTGGCAAACTATTCGGCGCTGATGTTGCTGGAGCAAAAGAACCCCGCGCAATTCCGGCAGGTTCTGGAAAAGTACCGCCGCGATTTTCTGAGCAAGAACAAAGATGGGGAGCGGCTGCGCGACGCCGGTCCGGTGACACTGGGGCCACGGCTGGAGTCGTCGCATTTCCCCGGAGGATACGAGGCGATCAGTTACGAAAGAGGCACGTGGCTGTTTCACATGCTGCGATCCATGCTCCGCGATTCAATGCTACGCGATTCCACGCCGCGCGATTCCGAAGCGGCATCCCGTTCCCGGAAAGGGCGGACGACCGTCGCGGATCCAGATGAGCCGTTCTTCCGCGCGCTCCGGAAAATCAGGGAGCGGTATGCGGGAAAGAGCCTAAGCACGCGGGAACTGGTGCAAGTTTTCGCAGAGGAACTGCCGCGCCCACTTTGGTACGAGAAACGTCCGAACCTGGACTGGTTTCTGGAAGGTTGGATCGAAGGGACGGCGATACCGGAACTGCAAACGCGCGAAATTCGCATCACGGAGAAAAGTGGTATGACCACGGTTACGGGCGTGATCGTACAAAAGGACGTACCCGACGATCTGGTGACGGCGGTTCCGGTGTATGGCGAGACGGCGGGCAACGCGCTCGTTTTTCTGGGCGAAGTGCTGGCGGATGGCCGGGAGACTGGGTTCCGGCTGACCGCGCCGAGCCGCGTGCGCAAGATTGTGCTCGATCCGAAGCAGACGATTCTGAGCGTCCCGAAGTAGATTCCGAAAATATTTCGAACCACAGCGACCTTGGTGCGGAGCGCGCCGATTTTCGGAAGCGCCGAGGCTGTGCAATTGCTGAAGAGGAGTTGTAAGCAAAAGTGAATTGGAGGTTGTTATGACTCTTCAGCCCTGGCAAACACGAATGATCGGCCCAAGAATGGTCGGCCCAAGAACGATCGGCCCCGCCGGCGCACGATTCTACTGGTTGAGGACGAACCTTTTGTGCGGGAGGCGACTTGCAGCATTCTGGAAAGCGCGGGCTTTGAAGTTCTGCCAGCCGAGGATGCGCCGAATGCGATGAAGGTGTACGAGGAATGCCAGCAGGGAATCGATCTGGTGATTACGGACATGGTGCTTCCGGGAAGAACAGGACAGCAGTTGGGGCAGGATCTGCGGGCGCATTCACCGGAGGTTGCAGTTCTGGTGACGTCGGGCTACAGCAACCCGCAGTACGAAATGGAAGCCCCCGAATCGCGCACGTATTTTCTGGCGAAGCCGTATTCGAGGCGGACGCTGGTGGAAAAGATCGAGAAGATTCTTGGGGCGGCGCCGCTCGGCCGGGCGGCAAAGCAAGCGGGCTGAGGTTCTGCGGTTATAATCCTCCGTTCTACACATCCGTCCTGACAGATCGGTTGCCGGGTTGGTTTCCTAATCTTAAGGAGCACTCATGAAACTCGAGGGGCGAGTTGCGCTGGTTACGGGAGCGTCGCAGGGGATTGGTCGCGCCTGCGCGCTGGCCCTGGCGCGGGAGGGCGCGACGGTTGCGGTGGCGGCGCGCAATCGGCAGAAGCTGGAGGAACTTGTCGCCGAGATCACGGCGGCGGGAGCGAAGGCTGCGGCTTTCGTCTTCGTTATGGATGTCGCGGACGAAGAGCAGGTTAAGTCCGGGATCAAAGCGGCGCTTGGGCAATTGGGCAAGATCGACATCCTGGTGAATAACGCCGGCATCACGCGCGACCAGCTGGTGATGCGCATGAAGCGCGCGGACTGGGACGCGGTGCTGAATACTAATCTGACTTCCGCTTATCTCTGCATCCAGCAAGTGATTGGTTCGATGCTCAAGCAGCGCTGGGGACGAATCATCAACATCACCAGCGTCTTCGGGCAGATGGGGCAAGCGGGACAGACGAATTACGCGGCTTCAAAAGCCGGGCTGATCGGGCTGACTATGGCGATGGCTCGCGAGGTGGCTTCGCGCAATATTACTTGCAACGCGGTCGCTCCGGGATTTATTGAGACCGGAATGACGGCGGTGCTGAGCGACGAATTCAAACAGAATGCGGTGAAGTCGATTCCGCTGGGGCGGGTCGGCTTGCCGGAGGACGTTGCCAGCGCGGTGTGCTTTCTGGCTTCCGACGATGCTTCCTACATCACGGGGCATG
>JBEKWX010000344.1:0-4348 GCA_049512675.1 Terriglobales bacterium
CTCGTCTCGGTTTTTGCCGTGACTCTTGGACCTCTCATGGAAGAATTGTTTTTCCGGGGATTCCTTTACCCTGTGCTGGCGCGGCGCTTCGGAATGGGCACAGGAATTTCCGTGACCGCCTTGGGATTCGGCCTGATGCACGCGGCCCAGTACGGATACTCCTGGGCATCGGTGCTCTTAATATTCCTGGTGGGCATGGTTCTCGGTGTGGTGCGGGCCAGAACAGATTCAGTCGCCGCGGGTTTCCTGGTGCACATGGCCTACAACGGAACCATCGCCGCAGCGATGTTCGCGGCCACCAGCGGATTCCGGCATCTGGAAAGATTGAGTCAGTAGCCCGTAGCGAGAGCCGGGCTGCGGAAGAACGCGCGATTCGTATCCGGGTGCCTGCAGGATGAGGAAAAAGTATCTTCTGCGCCGCAACATGGCCTCGGCGGCTAAAGCCGACTCTGAAAAAGGCAGTTATCGCAGCGGTGAACCGCTGCGCCACCCAAAAACAAGGGCAACCGCTGCGCCAGGCAAAATGAAGCGCAACGCCGACTTTTCCGCCAGGTTTCGCCCATCCGGCTCGAACTTTTTTCCTCCGCCTGCGTATCATACTCAGGATGAGGTGTCCCGATGATCGCCTTCCTGCTTTGGTGTTTTCTTTTCGTGCTGTGCTGGCCCGTGGCACTGCTGGCGCTGATCCTCTATCCCATCGTGTGGCTGCTGTTGCTGCCCTTCCGCCTTGTCGGGATCGCCGTCCACGGGGCACTTGCCCTGGTCTGGGCCGCAGTGATGCTTCCGGCGCGCTTGCTTAGCGCACCGTTTCGTCTTTCGCGAATCTGAAGGCGTTGCCGGGCTGCGCCCGGCTGGGCGGACGAATGCGTCCGCCCCTACGTGAGCTTGTTAGACTTCCGGCTTGGCTAGGTATTTCTGCAGAAATTGCAGGCTCCTCAGACCAGCGTCTCGCCAGATGGTTTGATCCTCGAAGCCGTGGCCGGCGCCGGGATAGATTTTGATTTCGTAGGGGATTCCCTTTTTCTCCAGCAACTTTTGCAACTGGTAGGCCTCTTCGACGGGGACGGTCGCATCGGCCTCGCCGTGCAGGATTAGCACCGGCAGAGGCGTCTCATGAAGAGGTTCATTTCCTTGGGCATGCCTCCGAAGAACTCGACGACGGCTTTCACGCGATGGTCGATGGCGGAATTGGCAAGCGAGAGGTAAGCTCCGAGCGAAAAGCCCAGGAGAGCGATGCGCTTGCCGTCGACTGGCGGCTGGGTTTCGACAAAACTGATTGCATCCCAGAGAGTTTTCATCCACAGGGGAAAGTTGCGCATGATGGTCGGCTTGTCGGCCAATTCAATGCCGGTGCGATCAAAATAATAAAGCAGGTAAACCGCGAACCCCTGGGCCGCGAGCATGCCGGCGTAGCGCTCCATGCCGACGCGTTGCCCCCGGCGCCGTAGAGCGCAATGACGGCAGGAAGGGGGCCGTCAGTTGCCGTCGGCAAGTAGGCGTCGAGGCGGATTGGCTTGCCGCCGCTCTGGAAAACTGTCGACGATTGTGCGATGGGTGGCATTGGCGAATTCGCTACGTGTTCGGCAATTGGTCGCGCTCTCAAAGACGCGGCAATCCGTTATTCCACCACCCGCGCCTTTCGCGCCCACAGCCAATTCAGCACAGCCGCTCCGACCGTCGCCGCCAGGATCAGCGACTTACTCAAATCCGTCTGCGTCGCCAGCACCACGGCGATCCCGACCCCCAGCACGGCCAGCACCTGCCCCCCAGGCAACCGGAAAGGTGCGGCCAGCGGCTGCTTTCGCCGCAAAGCGATCACTGCGGCGCAAACCACGGCGTAGTAAAACAACCGTGCGATTACCGACAGGGTCACATTCCAGGCAAAACTCCCCCCGAGCGCCAACCCCCAGACTGCGACCGCATAGAACAGAATCGAAAACCAGGGCGTATGAA
This sequence comes from Terriglobales bacterium, assembly GCA_049512675.1. Taxonomy (GTDB): domain Bacteria; phylum Acidobacteriota; class Terriglobia; order Terriglobales; family Acidobacteriaceae; genus Acidiflorens. The sequence continues at coordinate 1,954 of JBEKWX010000344.1, forward strand.
ATCTGGGGCTGACTGCGGCAAATACCTGTGGCAGATCGCCACCTTCGGCGAGCGCGAAGGTGAGGCGCGGCATTCCCAGCAGCTTGGCGCTCAAATAACCGTATACCGAAACCAGCGCGCCGATCGCAACCAGCGCCGCTCCGCGATTGCCCATGGTGATGCGCGCCACCTCGGCCAGCGGACGATCCGTGGTCGCCCCGGACCCCAACACTCCAACTACCACCCATTGCACCAGGGCATAGATCACGGTGCAGGCGATCAGCGCCACAAGCAGCGCGAAACCGGCGTCGCGCGCCGGATTCCTGGCTTCGCTCATGGGTGCCAGCGCCGATTCAAATCCACCGTAAGCGAAGAACAGGAGAACCATTGCCTTCATCCACGCGCTGGCCGGCAGTGGAGCCGCCGCACCCGTTGCCGGATAGAAGGGCGCCGGGTGGATGATGGTAACCGCGGCTCCCGCCAGCACCACCATGAGCAAAGGTAGAATTTTCGCCACTGTGAACACGTTGCTCACCGCCGTGCCCTGCCGGGCACCGCGAACGTTCACAAGCGCCAGCACTCCCACCAGTAACGTCAGGGTCACAAAACGCGGCCAGGGTTCTTTTGCCGCCGGCCAGAATTCCGCCAGATAAATGACAAACAAATTAGCATTTGCCGCCGGAGCCGCCGTCTGCGCCAGGTAGAGCATCCAGCCGACCAGAATTCCCGTCAGACGCCCGAACGCAGTGCGCGCATACAGGTAAGGTCCGCCCGCCTCGGAAAACTGCGAGGCCACCTCGGCAAAGCAGGCCATAATCACGCCCATCGCAGCCCCCGCAATCAACACGGCGATTACGCTGCGTTTGCCGAGCAGCCCAGCCACCGTGGCCGGCAACCCAAAAATGCCACTCCCGATAATCGAATTCACCGCCAGTGCGGCCAGGCTCCAACGGCCAATGGCCCGCACCAGGCCAGTTCGCGGTGATGTCATCGCGAACGTTTGTATCACACCCAGCCCCTTCCTTGGATTAACTTTCGTCACGGGCTGGATCCCGTGTAGTGACCCGCAAGACCGCCGGGATGACCGCCGAACATGACCGCCTGAAACGGCTTGTCCGGAGCGGCTTCCGACCGAAAGTAACTTCAATTACCGAAGCTCATGCACACGGGGAATCTTCTCGCTTCTGCTCCGGGATGCGATCTTGAGTAGAACGCATTGCTCAGGAAAGCTTGGTCAGGACGGAAAGGACCTCATGGACCGCGAGAACCGGGAAAGCATGGAAGAGATTCACCTCCGCATTTTGCGCGTTACTGAAGACCTGCGCATGATTCAGCGCGAACTCAACTGCGCCGCCATGCAGGCCCCTACCGACCCCGAACTCATGGAAGCCCTCGCCGATCTACCCGAGATGGAATCCATTCAGGTCCTCAAGTCCGCTCTCGACCAGATGCGCCACTTCCTTTGGTTCTACACGCAGGTCGTGGCCAGCGACTCTGAAATGGGCGAGAAATTCCGCCAGACCCTGCGCCAGGACGCTCTCCCGCGAGCCCCCGAAATGGAGCAGCAGTTTCAGAACGCCACGGACTCCATCATGCTCCGCTATATAGCTGACAGTAAGTTCCGCAAGCCCAACTAAGCCCCGTGTGGGGACGGGGCTTTGCCCCGTCCAAGCCGAGCGCAGCTCGGCGTCGCCGTGACGCCAGATCCCGGAGTGCGGTTCGCGCTGCGTGCGAGTTTTTCAGCAGCCTATCAACCGCAAAAAAACGGGCGCGCCGAAGCGCGCCCAAGTCACAGGAGGAAACAACTTCACAAGCAACAACGTTCAGCAGGACAAACTCAATCTCCGCGCCAATCTCAGCGCCCAAAACCCGCCGACTGCATCGCCTGCCGCGAGATGTCCGATGTCGACGCAATACCCTGCATCCGCAGCTTGAACTCATCCGCGTTCGAGGCGCTCTCGAGAGCGGTCTCGTAATTCACCAGCCCCGCCTGGAACAAATCCCAGAGCGACTGGTCGAAGGTCTGCATGCCGTATTGCGAGGTGCCGGCGGAAATCGCTTCGCGGATGGCGCGCGTCTTCTCGGGCACCAGAATGCATTCCCGGATGTAAGACGTCGTCACCATCACTTCGACCGCGGGCACCCGGCCCTCGGCGTCCGACCGGCGCACCAGACGCTGGCTGACAATGGCGCGCAACACCGCCGCCAACTGCAGGCGGATCTGTTTCTGCTCCGGCGGCGGAAAAATCGCAATGATGCGGTTGATGCTTTCCACCGCATCCAGCGTGTGCAGCGTGGAGAAAACCATGTGACCGGTTTCGGCCGCGTGCAGCGCCGTCCCGATCGTCTCCAGATCGCGCATTTCGCCGACCAGAATCACGTCCGGATCCTGGCGCAAAGAAGAGCGCAGCGCCGC
>JBEKWX010000345.1:0-4348 GCA_049512675.1 Terriglobales bacterium
TCCGAGCATGGCGATGAACAGCAGCATCAAGAACTCTCGCCTGCTTATAACCGGAACCTTGCTTCACCACAAGCATCAACTCAGGGACTTTTTCAACAGGTACGCCTGGTTGCAACAGTTACGTTGAGCGCACGGTCTAGTCACCGCTCAGCGCATTGCATTTTTCCCGTCAGATTCACCACCTGCGGGCTGCCAGGGGCATTGTCGTTGATGTCCAGCGTACCGGTGAACGTTCCTGTGGTAGTCGACCTGAACCCTACCCCAACAGTGCAAGAGTTCCCCGCTCCCAGGCTCGAGTCACAGGTGTTTGTCTCACTAAACGGCGACGCGGTCGTGATGCCGGTGATGCTCAGGTCGTTACTGCCGAAGTCGCTCAAGGTTATGGGCTGCGGCGGGGTAGACGTGCAGACGCAGTCACAGTTGGGAGGCATAGGGCGGCACTGTATCGCGCAGGAAATGGACAGGCTGGTGGTCGACAAAGTAGCGTTCGGCCCTGAAACTACTCCGATCCCGTTCAAGGCAACCGACAGCGGGCTGCCCACCCCGTTGCTGCTGATGGTGAGCGAGGCGTTCCGCGGACCGAGTTGAGTGGGCGTAAAGGTGACAGTGACCGTGCAAGTCGCTCCCAGGACAAGGGGCGAGCTGCAGGTGTCGTTTTCGCTGAAATCAGCCGCGTTCGCTCCAGTCAGCAGGATGCCGCTGACGCTTAGAGTTTGCGCACTGACGTTGGTGAGCGTCAGGATCTGCCCCACGCTGCCGCTCTGGAGCACCTGAAGGGGAAAGGTGAAGCTGGTCGCGGAGGGCACCAGAGTGGACTGCAGCAACAGAGAATTAGGAACGACAAGGTCAAGCCTGCCCTGGCCGTTGAAATCTCCCACCGCCAGCGGGTCCCCGTACGACCCGGTGCCGGAGTAGATGACTGGTTGGAATGTACCGTCACCGTTGCCCAAGAGGATGCCGACGCTTTCGGCCAGGTCCACTTTGCCGTCGCCGTTAAAATCTCCTGCCACTAGCCCCGGAAGCAGTCCAGTGCCGTAGTTCACGGCGCTTTGGAATGTGCCGTTGCCGTTGCCCAACAATACGCTGACGCCGTTGCCAGTGGCCACGGCCAAGTCCAAGATTCCGTCCCCGTTGAAATCTCCGGCTACGACCGTGAAGGGTTGGTTTCCGACCGGGTAGTCCAGAGCGGGTTGGAACGTCCCATCCCCATTGCCCAGGAGCACGCCGACGTCGTTGCCAAAGACATCCGTCACGGCCAAGTCGAGCTTTCCGTCCCCGTTAAAATCTCCCACAGCTACGCCGTAGGGATCGGAACCAGCGGCGTAGTTCAGGGCGGCCTGAAACGTCCCATCCCCGTTGCCCAAGAAAATGCTGACGGTGCCTGGGCCCAAAGCACCGGGGTTTCCGATGGTCACGACCAGGTCGAGCTTCCCATCGCCGTTGAAGTCCCCCAGCGCCACCATCGTGGGGCAGCACGATGGGATACCGTAGTTCACAGCTGGCTGAAAAGTCCCGTCGCCGTTGCCCAGAAGGATGCTGACGTTGTAGCTCTGATTGTTTGCCACGACCAGGTCCAGCTTCCCATCGTGGTTCAAATCTCCTGCGGCCACAGCGGTGGGATTGGAACCGACGGCATAGTTTGCGGCGGGCTGGAACGTGCCGTCGCCGTTGCCCAGGAATACGCTGACGTTGTTGCTGCCGGTGTTCGCCAGATCGAGCTTGCCATCGTGGTTGAAGTCACCGGTCGTTGAGAAGGAACCAGCACTGAGCGGTAATGCACTTAATGCGATGGCGGCAGTCGGGACAGTAGCCTCGAAGAAAACCACGTTGGAGACGCCGCCGCCCGGGGCGGGATTGACCACGGTCACCGAAGCCGTGTTCGGGGTAGAGATATCCGAGGCTGGAACGGTGGCCGTGAGCTTTGAATTGCTGACGAAGTTGGTGGCGAGCGCGTTGCCGTTCCACTGCACCTTCGCACCCGAGACGAAGCCCGAGCCATCTACCGTCAGCAGGAAGCCTCCCCCGCCCGGCTCCACGGTCTCCGGACTCAACGGCTGGCTAATAAAAGGAACCGGGTTCGCCGCGGCAGCGGCGCTGACGGCGATTAGTTTCGAAGTGCCGGTGATGGCTGTGACGGTGTCGGTCGCCGTGATTTCCTGAGGGCCGGTGGTCTTCAGACCCGCCGGGAAAGTCGTCGCATTCCCGCTGGTCATCAACTGATCGGGAGGCAGGTCAGCCTTGGCGTCACTGCTCGTGAAGTGCACAGTCCCGGAGTAGCCGGTGGCCACGTTGTTCAAAGCGTCGAGTACAGTCACGGTAAAGTCGAAAGAAGTCCCGGCGGTGGTAGCGGTAGGAGCGGTGACGGAGAAGTGCGTCGCTGGCCCGCTGACGAGGATCGCGCTGGAAGTTCCGCTGATCGAAGCCGTGGCCGTGTCGGTGGCGGTGATGGTCCAGTTGCCCGCCGTGTTCAGCGTGGCCGAAAAAGTCGCGGTTCCGCTCGTCAACATCGAGTTGGCCGGCAGCGCCGCTTGCGTATCCGTGCTCGTGAAATGCACAGTCCCGGAGTAGCCGGTGGCCACATTGTTCCAAGGGTCGAGTGCAGTCACGGTAAAGTTGAAAGGAGTCCCGGCGGGAGCGGTGGCCTGAGCGGGAATGACGGAGAAGCTAGTGGCCGCTCCAGCACCAACGTTGATCGAACTTGTGCCGCTTATCGAAGCGTTGATGGTGTCGGTAGCATTGATGGTTTGAGCGCCTGCGGTCTTCAACGTTGCGGAAAAGGTTCCTGTCCCATTCGTCAGCGTCGAACTGGCTGGTGAGAAGACGGCTTGGGCATCGCTGCTCGTGAAATGCACAGTCCCGGAGTAGCCGGTGGCCACGTTTTTCGAGGCGTCAAGCGCAGTCACGGTAAAGTTGAAGGCCGTCCCTGCGGTGGCATTGGCCTGACCGGGGACGACGGAGAAGTGAGTGGCGGGAGGAGGAGGCGGTGTCATTGGTGCGCTACCACCGCCGCAACCGTGGAGGAGACACAATCCAGAGAGGACAAACAGAGCTCGCACGAGCCTTTTCATGATGCCTCCTCAAGGCCGCGTGTTGTGCCGCACACAACCTTGTGCTTGCAAGAAACCCAGGGATGGAAGTACGTGCCGAAAATGGCTTCGAAAGCCAGAGCCTGAAGAGGCTCCCCCCACAAACGTGGGCGCAATAGTGCGCCCAACACGAGCCATTGTCAAGGCGCATGACTGCTTGAATCTGCTTACGGCGACTTGCGGTTTTTCCCAATCGGCGCTGACTGTCGGATAGTTGCCGTAAAATCGCGATTACACTCATTGACCCGCTTTTGGTGCAAAAACATCCCCTTGGGAACGTCAATGAGTGAAATCGCCTTCCATGAGAAGGCCGGTAGGAGTCAAGTGGGTTCTTTTATTTGTTTCCTTTTTTCGATGCCTAAGCGTGATCGCTCGATTCAGCAACCTCACATCGGCTTCACTCATCTAAGAGAAACATGTTCCCGACGATACCGCCTGAAGTGCTGCTGGCGATCTGGCTACCCTTGGCCGGATGTGTCATGGCGGTGTGCTTGTATGACGAGGAGGAATGAAAGGGGCAGTCCGTAGGGGTGGTTTCGCGAAGTTATTTCTGTTGGAAGCGAAAGTCGGGCTCGGTTTGAGATCGAAATGCTGTGAGGTGTAAGTCCCAGTTAATCGAGCGCAAGATCAACTCGCCGCACATTTCTTATCGAACCCCACAGTTTACCAGTAGAGCGGCGAATTGTCTGTAAACTCGATCACAGACAAGGGTGCGTCGACTGCGCTAACTTGTGGCGTATCCATGCAAGGTGCAGATGAAAAGGGGACGACCTGTCGAGTACTTCCCTCCTCCCCCTGTGGACATGGGTGGACGATAGGGGTCGTCCCTGTGGCGATGCAGCGATCCAAGTCACTCCGAATAACACTGGGCTGCATCGCCTCCTCTTCAGCACCTGAGGAAGGGAGTGGGGTACGATGGATATGAAGCGGGTCATGGAGTGCGTTCGTGCAGACCTGCGAGAGCGGCCCGACAGTCACTTTTCCGAGGTCTACTTCCGAGTCCTAGAGCGCGGAGCCAGCAGCACCAACGTTCACACCGCCCTCTACGAGATGCTGAAGCGGGATGAGGTCAGGATAAAAGACGGCAAGTGGAGATTGATGGCAGCCGTGGAACGACGAAAGGCGTCCTGAGCGCCATGACGAACACTCCGACGCCCGACCCGGCCTAGCATCATCGGCATCTTCTTCCATTACGTGAGTGACGCGCAGAGGTTTTTTACATTGCGTGAGGTGAAGGGCTTGATTGAAGACGGACTCTTCAC
>JBEKWX010000346.1:0-4345 GCA_049512675.1 Terriglobales bacterium
AGATCGTCTCCCGCGACGAAGACTCCGAATATGTGGAATGCCAGGAATGCGGCGACGTTTTCGAGTCCAGTGAATTGAAGGACATGGCGATCGAGGAAAAGAAAGCACCCGACGAAGAGTGAAGAGTGAAGAGTAACGCGCTCCCCGGAAACACTTTTTCCGCAAGCTCAGTAGCCGCACCGCCCGTGCCCAAAACATAACCGCATCCCAGCCCCGGCTGCCGTATTCTGAAGTAGTGCATGGGAGAACGTGGAAGGCGTGGCTGGTGCCCGGCGGCGCGCTCTTGGCGCTGGCGGCGGCGCTCGTCAACAGCTCTCTGTTCCTCCAGGTCGCGCCCTCGCTGCCCTTTTACTACGTCGGAGCGTTCGCCGCCGGATTGTTCCTAGCCTGGCGTTTCAATTCCAGCCGCGTTCTGTTTTCCCTGCTGGTTCTGCTGGTAGCGCATCGCGCGGTCGACTTCTTCGCCGCTGGCCAGATTAACGCTGGATCCGTTCTCGCTGCATCCGTGAACACCGGCCCCGGACGCACCGCCGTGGCCCTCGCCGCCCTGCTCGTCCCGCTGAACTTTATTGTCTTCGCCGCGATGCGCGAGCGCGGCCTGATCATCGCCGGAATCGCTCCCCGCTTCGGATTGCTCTTCCTGGAATCGGTTGTCTTCGCCGTGCTCTGCCGCCCGGAAAATAGCCCAGCCAATCCACCTCATCACGGCGCAGCCGCAATCCCGCTCTGGATTCTACTTCTACTTCTATTGACCTTCGTAGCCGCCATCGCGTTCTTCGTCCGGCGTTTTTTTCAAACCCGCAAGCCCATCGAGCCCGGCTTTGTCTGGTCCGTGGCAGCCGTTTTCCTATGGCTCCAATTCGCCCCGGTAGGCAAGGCGTCGGACGCCTACGTAGCCACCGCCGCTCTAATCCTGGCCGCCTCGCTGATCGAAACCTCCTACGTGCTCGCCTACCACGACGAGCTAACCGGCATCCGCGGACGCCGCGCCTTCAACGAGTCCCTGCTTTCGCTCGACCAGCAATACGCCATAGCCATAGTCGATATCGACCATTTCAAAAAGTTCAACGACACCTACGGACACGACGTAGGCGACCAGGTGCTGTGCATGGTGGCCAAGCGTCTATCGCAGGTCAAAGGCGACGGACAGGCCTTCCGCTGCGGAGGCGAAGAGTTCGCCATAGTCTTCCGCAACACCTCCGCCAAAGAAGCCGTCGACCATCTGGACGCGCTGCGCCAGATCATAGAGAAATCCACGTTTCAAGTGCGCGGCGCCGATAGAAGAGCCGAGAGAGCTGCCGAGAGCAAAAGCGATCGCCGCGCAGTCGAGTCAGATCGCAGAAAGTCCACCAGCAAGAAAGCGCTAACAGGTTTACGTAGGGACAGCCGCCCACGGCTGTCCAGCGGAGCGCAGCTCCGCGTGAACCAGGAGCCCGATCATTTATCAGTAACCGTAAGCATCGGCGTGGCCGAGCCAAGCACCCGTTATCGCCAGCCCGAGCAGGTAATCCAGGCAGCCGACCAGGCTCTCTACCGCGCCAAGAATAAAGGAAGGAACCGCGTAGAACTGGCCTCCACAGCCCCGCTTCGACTCGCCGAGAGCAAACGCGCGAAAGCGTCGCGGCTGTGAAGGCAGCGGGTGCCCCACTCATTCGCGTTTTGTGCGAATGAGTGGGTTCGTCGCATAGTAAATTCGTCACAATCGGACGGAGACCCGGGTCACAGCCAAGCCAGAACCCCATGTCTACTCTAACGGGATGACCAAGGGCCTGCATCGCTATTACGGCAGCCAGCATCTGCACTTCATCACTTGCAGCTGCTACCACCGGCAGCCGCAACTGGGCACGCCCGAACGCCGCGATCTCTTCCTCCAAATCCTCGAGGAAACGCGCCAGAAATACCGCTTCGTGGTCCACGGATATGTCATCATGCCCGAACACTTTCATTTGCTAATGACCGAACCAGAAGTGGGCGATCCCTCGGTAGTAATGAAAGTCCTAAAAGAAAGGTTCACAAGGAAGCTAAGAACCGAGGGTGCCCCACTCATCGCGTCTTTTGCGATGAGTGGGTTCTGGCGCCCGGAGCCCGCCCCGATCTGGCAGAAACGCTTCTACGATTTCAACGTGTGGACGGAAGATAAGCACATAGAGAAGCTGCGCTACATGCACCGCAACCCGGTGAAACGTGGATTAGTGGACCGTCCGGAACAGTGGGAGTGGAGCAGCTTTCGTTCTTACCTTTCCCGAGAGACCGGCCCGGTACGGGTGAAATTTCAGGAATGGCCGTTGGAGATCAGGAGGCGCCCGGTCGTAACGTTTGGTGAGGCGAAGACTGCGAGCCTCGTCTTCGTTCGCGGAGGCCCACTCATTCGCAAAGAACGCGAATGAGTGGGGCACCCGGCGACCTTGCGGCTTCGCTGTCGAGCCCTGCTTTTTGAAAGGCATTAGTATAATCTTGCCAATCCACAAGAAAAGAGAGCCTCACCATGAGCGTCGCGTTGCTCATCTCGTTCGTCAGCGGTGGTCTGGCAGGCGGTATCGTTAGTGTGATCTTCAACCGAGTCTTCCATTGGCGTGCACTCCGCACGCAGTTCTATCCCAAGCTGAACAACATGTATTCCGCCTACGTGGTTCGCTTCAACGAAACCCCTCAGGGACGGGGACGTTATTGGGTGACCGTCGTCGGACAGAACCCGAAACCGGAAGACGAAGAGTTCATCGATCAACGGTCTGTCTTCATCCACGACCTGATCGCCTTCAATGAACTCAAAGAAGCACGCAAACTGCGACAGGCTATCCTCGACAACGCCGGGAGGGAACACGTCACACCGGGCATCCTCTCTAAGCTCGACCTCCAGCCCGAAGCTACCGCTCTGGACGAGTGCATGAAGGTCCTGCACCAAAAGCTCAAGCTGGACCAGCGGTGATCAACGCTACAATAGTTCTCGATGGCAACTCTGAACTATACCGGGTGGGCGGGTGGCCCATACAACCATCGTCATTTGAAAATCCGGAGGGTGCCCCGCCCAAGCTCCGCTTGGGCGGGCCCGCTGACGTTGCAATCTCTCGAAGTACGCCGAAAATACCTCTTCTCTTTTTCATCACAAACGCCCAGTGAGCACCATCACAGACCTCCAACCGCCCATCGTCGACAATGGAGATCGACCTGTAGCAGGGTCGAGGTGTGCCCGTCACCAAGACGCCCCCTCGGAACCTGCCGCAGCCCCACGAGTCGGCGCTCTTTGACAACACGAAGTTGAGGCAGTCAGCTGTCAAGCCCCTGCCGAAATCCTGCGAGTGAGCCCAACAAGCTAACTCCTTATTCCGGAATATTTTACGAACAACTCCTTTAAACTCAAAGATTTGAAAGTAATTTCCAGCCAACGGTTTTTATATACTTGGCGCACGTTATGTGTCATATTGATACTCGCCGTGACAGGGCTGGTCTGGTCAATGAATCGTGGTTTCCTTGAATTTGCATCCGCTAAATGGCATCCCGCTTGGATGGAGTTTAAAGCAATATACAGTTTCGTAGGGCGGGATCGTTGGCGAAAAGATGTCTCGGTAGCGGACGGCTCCTACGACATAAGCCTCCCAAGTCCCGTTAGAGAGCAGGATATTCTGCGCCGCCGTGATAACGGGAATTTCCTCATTCGGACCGCCGGGAACTGTGTGAACTTCATCCATCATCAACGGACTTCCGATGGTCTCGGGATAATCGGGGATGTACTTGCTGACTCGTTCCCTGGCATCGGCCGCGAGGCCGACTATGATCTTAGAGGGGGTCGTAATTACGCTCACCGCTGGGGATTTTCCGTAGTTCTTAATATCAACTCCCAAAGCCATTCTGAAGGTACCGTTTCCAAGAAGAATTTCGGGAACTGGAACGTCTCCACCATTTTCCAACCAGGGAAGAATCGGTACGGTTCCCTTGGCCGGTTTTGGAATATGCACAACACTAGTTTGTCGAGGGAGCGGCCCAATGTATGGACGTTCTTGAGTTCGGAACTGCGTTGCACTGTTAGTCAGGGCTTGCTGGGTAAGGTTATTGGTTCTACAAGTTTCGCAAGTATAGACAACAACTACAGCCAGCGCAGCCAATTCAATGAAGAACTTGGAAGTTCGCGCACTTTTCTTCAAGCTATTGAACAGATCGCTGAAGTAGCTGCCTGTGGATTGATTGGTCTCCTCTTCCTCGCTGTTGGCCTTGTTCATATTAAATACCTAGTGTAGTGCGTCACAACTAACAACCTTTATCAATCCGCGCGCGTCTTATGATGTTAAGGAGACGGTTGCGGATGCGCATAGCCCCAGTCATTACCTTGAGTCCGGAGCAGCGGACGGTG
>JBEKWX010000347.1:0-4306 GCA_049512675.1 Terriglobales bacterium
CTCATCCGCATCTGATTCGTATTTTCGCGGCGGGATGCTGCGAACTCGAGGGCACGGCGCTGCTTTATGTGGTGCAGGAGTACGCGGAGGAAAATCTTTCGCAGGTTCTGCCGGAGCGGGCACTGACAGCGGAGGAAGTGCGAAGGATGCTTCCTCCGATTTTGCGGGCTTTGCAGTGTGTGCATGACGCGGGGCTCGCACATGGACGCATCCAACCTTCAAATATTCTGGCCGTCGGGGACCAGGTGAAGCTATCGAGCGACGCTTTGGGCGTGGTGGGTGAGAGGAGGCGTGGCGCACGCGCGACGAGCGCCTACGATCCGCCAGAAGCGGCGACGGGTGAGGTTTCGACGGCGGCCGACAGGTGGCAGTTGGCAATGACATTGGTCGAGGCACTGACGCAGCGCTTGCCGGTTTGGGACCGGGCACGACCGGGCGTGCCCGAAGTACCGGCGACGGTTCCGGAACCATTCCGCGAAATCGCAAAGCACTGCTTGCAAGTTGATCCGGGGAAGCGATGGACGATTGCGGAGATCAGCGATCGCTTGGGAGCGCGGCCGCCAATGCCGACGTCAGCCCAGACTGAAAAAGCCGTCTCTGCGCCAGCGATCATGGGTCAGCAGAAAGCATCTGCAAAATGGCCCTACGCTCTGGGGTTAGTGGCGGTGCTTGCGGTTGCCGTTTTCTTGATCGCGAGACCGAAACGGTCGGGCCCTCCGGCGGAAGTACAAGCGACGCAAGCTCAGCACGGTGCGGCCCAGGAGAACTCACAGTCCGCGCCGGCCCCGACACCGCCGAAGCCAAAGCCGAGGCCCGCTGGGCCGGAAGCTGCAAAGGTCGGCCATTCCAGAGCCGGAGGGGGGCTGCCAGAGGCAGGCGGCGAGGAAAATGTTCCCAACACTGACGTTACCAACACTGACCATCAGGATGGAGTTGTGCAGCGGACGATGCCGAAGGTTTCGCCGAGCGCGCGCAGCACGATTCAAGGCAAGGTCAAAGTTCGAGTGAAAGTCGAAGTGGATGCCGCAGGCAACGTGGCCAAGGCGACGCTCGAATCGGCCGGGCCGAGCAAGTATTTTTCGCGCGCCGCACTCGAAGCTGCCCGGGGTTGGAAGTTTTCTCCGGGACAATCCGATGAGTCTGGCACCCGGGAGTGGACGTTGCACTTCGCCTTCAGCAGGGCGAAGACGGAAGTTTCTGCGGTGCGCACAAAGCGTTAGGGCAGACAGATTGCCCAGCGGCTTCGAATGTTTCCCTTGGGTTTCCAATCGAAAGTCTGGGCGGCGTGTCTGAAGCGATGCCCTTACCGAGCTTCATCCGCTTTTGGACAGCCCGGATGTTTGTTCTCCCAGCGAGCAGTGCACCTACCTGCACGCTGCCAGAGCCCGTCCTGAGCGAAATCGAAGGGAGTGCCCGCCCACGCGGTCACTCCCGGCACGGCTATGTCGCGTAATACGCGGCATTCTTTTCCAGAAACTCCTTCTTGTCCTCTGGCAGTTCCTCCGCCACGAAGATCGAGTCCGAGGTGCAAACCGGAACGCAGGCGCCGCAATCGATGCAACCAGCGGGGTCAACATAAACCTGTGTCGCCGCCTCAAACTGCGGCTCGTCTTTCTTGGGGTGAATGCAGTCGGTCGGGCAGACGTCTACGCAGAGCTCGTCCTTGATGCAGCTGTCGGTGATTACATAGGCCATGAGTGCTTCTCCTGTGATATTTTCTGCAACAGCCCTTATCTTAGCCCGTATGTCCGTCTTGGCAGTGACGTACATCACAGCCTGGTGTATCCCAATCACGCAGAATGGTGATTGCGGTCACAGGCAGGATATGGCCTCCTGCGGTAAAAGATATTCATCTGCAATTAAGGGGAAGCACAGAATTGCCCGGCCTCACCCCACGACCCCACACAGCCGCCACCCAAGCGGCGGGCCGGGCATTCTCACCAAGCAATTTCGTACGAATATAAAATCCCCATCACAGCTCAACTTTTGAAGCCTTCCCGGCCGCATCATACGCGCGCGCCAGCCAATCGAGAGCGTCGTGCAGGTCGCCGTCCGTGGCGAGCTCAAAAGTGAACCAGCGAGCCTTCTGCATCTCTGTTGATCCAATCCGAGGATCTCTCTTCATCCGCGCCAGGAGTCGCGGCGCTGGCGATTGCAATTTGAAGGCGAGAGAGTTTGGCGTTTCCATCCCGCGAGTTTGCGGTAGCAGAGCGAAGATTCTGTCCCGCCGGTAGAGCGCGGTGAAACCGAAAAACGACCGCACCCTAACGCTGGACCAACCGCCAATCTCAGCCTTCAGCGCAGCCGACCACGCCTTCATCGCTTCGGAGATCGCGGGTAGTTTGGGGCGTCGGATCTTCACGTGATTGTAGGCCTGCAGCCCGTTCCGGCTAGTCTAATATGCCGCCCGTCCTGGAAGGGTGGTCAGCGGTCTTTCTAACAGTTTGGTTCTTGAACAGCACCGCGGTTACCCCGTTTCTTTAGATTTGGTTAACCTTCAAGACTTTTATTTTTATTCCGATGAGCATGAGAGGGTCGGTCTGCGCGACCCGCTCTTGCAATGAAAATGCTCATGGTGATTATCATGCTGGCGGTGATGGTCGGCACCCTTCGCGCTCAAGAGGGGCATTACGCTTTTGCGGTGCATCCTTACGTAACCCGCGGAGATCTGGCCGCTTCACGCTTCTGGACCCGGGGCATAATAGCGCTGGTCGCGTTCGACGGAGCCGCAAAGGCTACCGACAGCTACATAACGCGCCGGAACATAGACGGTGGTGGCGAAGAATACGACCCTATGGCACGTCCGTTTGTGCAAACGATTCCAGTTCAGATTGCGGCTACAGCGGCGTTGTTCGGCGCTGAAGTCGTCACCTCTTATATGCTGCATCGGAGACATCATGACAACGTGGGGCGTGCAGTCCTGGTTGGTGGCGTGGTTATGAACGGGCTTGGAGCGGCCTACAGCTTTAAGCATCGGGATTGGTAGCGGTTGTATCCTCATAGTTCTTCGGCGTCAGCCTGCAAAATCATACAGCTCCGCGGGATTCGTTGTGAGAATGCGCTGCCGTGTCCGCGACTCTGGAACCCAGCTCGCCAGCAAATCGACGAGCGTGGCATCGACCGGCATCGCGCCTTGGAACGAGGGATGCGGCCAGTCGCTTCCCCATACCATGCGCTCCGGCCCAGCCTCGACCAGCGCCTTCGCAATCGGAGCGGCATCCTCATAGGGGTAAGGTTGGGCGGAGATACGATATGCACCGGAGAGCTTCACCCAGCAACTGCCTTCGTGTATAAGCGCGAGCAGGGCCGCAAATCCCGGATGCGCCAGCCCCAGTTGCGCAGGCATGTGTCCCATGTGATCGATGACGAAGCGGACCGGAAGACGTCGAAGTCGCGGCGCCAATTCCGCCAGGTCGCGGCTATCAATGAGCAACTGCAAATGCCAGCCGAGCGGCGCAATCAACCGGGCGACCTGCTCCAGAATCTCCATCGCCAAGCCTCCTTTGAACAGAAGGTTGATTCGCACGCCGCGGAATCCCGCGTCGTGCAACCGCCGCAGTTCGTGCGTATTCGTGCTGGGGTCCACCACCGCAACGCCGCGCCACCTGCCGTCTGACACAGCCAGTGCGTCGTAGGTGCAGCGGTTGTCTATACCATAAACGCTCGGCTGGACGATTACCGCTCTATCCAGTCCGAGGGCTGTCAACATCAGTTGGTATGCCTGAATGCTCGCTGCTGGGGGCGTGTAACTGCGTTCCGGAACAAAAGGGTACTGCTCCGCCGGACCGAAGATGTGCGCGTGGCAGTCCCATGCGTTGGGCGGAACGGCAACCTTTGGGCTGCCGGGGTCGGGGTTAGGAGCCGCGCAAACCGGGATTGCCGCCTCGCCTTCGGTGCTATTCATAGACTCGCAATTCTTTGCCCTTGGTCTCGGGGAGCAGCAGTACTGCCAGGATCATGACGACATAAGCTGACACCGCGAAGATGGCAATCGCTTTGCCCAGCGAGAGTCGCGCGCTGAGAAAGCCGACCAGCGTCGGGAAGAGGGCGCCAACGCCCCGGCCCAGGTTATAAGAGAAGCCTTGACCCGAGCCGCGTAGGCGGCTGGGAAACAGTTCGGTGAAGAACGCGCCGACCGGGCTGAAGGAGCCGGAGGTGAAGAACCCGAGTGGAAAGCCGAGCAGCAGCATCACGATTCCGTTGCTGATGGGCAAATAAGTATAGGCGGTGACCGCCAGGGCACAGCAGGCGGCGAACAGAATCAGGGCCTTCCTGCGTCCGATGCCGTCGGCCAGATACGCCCCGG
>JBEKWX010000348.1:0-4305 GCA_049512675.1 Terriglobales bacterium
CGGGTCGGCGTCCTCTCCTTCGAGAGCAGCGATCCCGATTTCCTGAGCACGGCACACCTGGAAATGATCAAGGTGCTGGCGGGACAGGCGACGGTGGCGCTGCGCAACGCTTCGCTCTACCGCGAAGTGCCGTTCATCGATGTGCTGCAACCGCTCCTGGCGAAAAAGCGGAAGTTTATGGCTATGGAGAAACGGCGACGCTGGGCGTTGGTTGCCGGAGTGGCCCTCGGCCTGCTTTTTCTGGCGGCTTTCCCATTGCCGCTGCGTGTCGATGGGCCGGCCGTGGTGGCTCCCGCCCATAGTGCGCGCGTGCAGCCTGAAGTCGCGGGGGTGGTGCAGACAGTGAATGTGCGGGAAGGCGATGCCGTCAAACAGGGAACTGTCCTGGCTACTCTCTCCGATTGGCAATATCGCGCCGAACTGGCTGCGGCGCAGGCCAAATACGAAACTGCGGTTTCGCAAATGAACCGGGCACTCGCGGCCAACGACGGTACGGAGGCCGGAATCGAGACCGTGCAAGCGGACTACTGGAACACGGAAGTTGCCCGTGCCCAGGAGCGTTTACAGAAGACGCTATTGCGGTCGCCCATCGATGGCGTCGTGGCCACGCCCCATATCGAGGATTGGGTGGGGCGGGATCTGAAGCCGGGCGATGCTTTTGCAGAAGTCGTCGATACCTCACGAGCAATTGTGGACGTTGCCGTCGATCAGGAGGATGTCTCTCTTCTCAGACGCGGGGGGAAGGCGTCGGTTAAGCTCGAGGGATTTCCGACGCGCACGTTTCGCGGCGAGGTCACAGTTGTGAGTCCCAGGAGCCAGTTGCAGGGCGAGGAAAAAGTTTTCTTTGCGCGGGTCAGCATACCGAACGACGACGGCCTGATCCGCGCCGGAATGCAAGGCCGCAGCAAAATCTTCGCCGCATGGCGACCCGCCGGCGAGGTCTTCTTCCGGCGGCCTGGCATGTGGTTGTGGGGGAAGATCTGGTCGTGGTTTGGCTGGTGAATGGTTTGGCTGGTGAAGCGAGGGAAGTCATGAAACGTTGCATCGTGATAGGGGTGGCAATTCTGGTACTCGGTTTCAGCGGCTGCAGCGGCTCAAGACAGACCGCCGTGGTTGCCGCCGCTCCCGTGCATGGGGAAACAGCGCAGCCCTCGAGCGTCGCAAAGGAGAGCGTTTTCGTCGCCTCGGGTCCGGTGGTGGTGGAAAACCAGGTGGACGTTGCGGCATTGCGGGAGGGTTTGGTGGTGTCGATCCTGGCCCAGCCTGGCACCCTGGTGCATAAGGGGCAGGTTCTGGCAAAACTGGATGACCGCCAGATTTCCGCCGACGTCGAGGCGGCCGCCGCCAAGGTCCGGTCGATTGAGGCAAATTTGAAGAACTGGGAAGCCGAGACCAATGTCCTGCGGGCCGACCGGTCGCGCGCTGAAAAATTGTATGAGGCGCAGGTGATCCCGAAGGAAGAGCTAGAACATGTGCAATTTAAGGAAGAGTCCGACGAATACGAAGTCCAGCGTGAAGCCGAGAGCCTGAATAACGCCAAGGCGATGCTGAAATCACTCGAACTGGAGCGGGAAAAAACCAGCATCATCGCTCCCTTCGACGGAATCGTGGCTCGCCGTTACGTCCGCGACGGCCAGAAGGTTGCCGCCGGCGACCGGCTGTTCTGGGTTACGGCAGTCGCGCCACTGCAGGTGAAATTCACCCTGCCGGAGCGCTTACTCTGGGCGGTCAAGAAGGGACAAGAGGTTTCCGTAGCCTCGGCCGACGCCGCTGCCGCCGACAAGCACACCGCCAAAATAATCGATGTGAGCCCGGTCGTGGATCCATCGAGCGGCACCATTGAAGTGATGGCTCAGATTGAGGGATCTGCCCCTGACTTGCGGCCAGGGATGCTCGCCACTATTCGTATCGACCTGCCGCGATGAACTTTGTTCAAGCACTCGACGCGGCTCGAAGCACCCGGGCTTCGCGTCCTGGTGCAGGTGATCCAGTATGAACATAGGGGAAGCGCTCAATGTCGCGTTACCGGAGATGCCGGAACGGCTGCTGCGGCAGAAACGCGTACCCAAGATGGACCCGCGGCTGGTCGGCCGTGAACACGTATCGGATGGCGTACCGGAAGTTCGTGTCCTGATCCCGGATATTCACCAGTATTACACGCTACCTCCCCGCGATTGGGAATTGCTTCAGCTTTTTGACGGAGAACGGACGTATGAAGAAATCGCCGCTCTGTTCACCGCGCGCACCGGCATCGCGGCCACGAGCGAGTGGGTGGAGGAATACGCCACCGTAAATGCCGGAGCCGCATTCTGGTCCAGGACCATTCAGGAAAAGAACGCGCGTTTTCGCGAAGATCTGGTGGAAAAGCGGCGCGCCCTCACCCAGAAGAAATCAAAATGGAGCAATCTTTCTGAGATCACATTCCCGGCGTGGGACCCGGACGTTGCGCTCACCAAAGTCCACGACCGGCTAAGGTTTGTTTTTACCTACCAGTTTTTGCTCTTGAGTCTCGCCATGTTCGCGTTCGCGGCGTATGTATTGGTAAGCCATTGGACCGAAATCGGACACGACAATCTGGAGTTCTATAACTTCACCCACAAGAGCCTGGCCGACATCATCGAGTTCTGGTTGTTGGTGTGCGCGATCGGCTGTATTCACGAATTCTGTCACGGTTTGGTCTGCAAGCACACTGGGGGCGAAGCGCACGCCATGGGGTTTCTGCTGATCTATCTTTCCCCTTGCTTCTACTGCGACACCACCGAAGCGTTTGTCTACGGGAATAAATGGCAGCGCATCGCCACCGGCGCCGCGGGAATCTGGTCCAGCCTGATTATTTATTCCATCGCGAGCTTCATGTGGTGGGGAACCGACGTTGGTGGCACGCTGCACAACTTCGTCTACGTCGTGATGCTGGCGTCCGGCATCCTTCCTGTCCTGGTCAACCTGAACCCGCTGATCAAACTCGACGGCTACTTCATATTCACGGAGTTGCTCGACATCCCGGAGCTGAAGGAAAATGCCACCATCTATGTAAACAACTGGGTAAAAAAGAACATTTGGCGTTT
The DNA here is from genome assembly GCA_049512675.1 of Terriglobales bacterium. Taxonomy (GTDB): domain Bacteria; phylum Acidobacteriota; class Terriglobia; order Terriglobales; family Acidobacteriaceae; genus Acidiflorens. Next base: position 3,066 of record JBEKWX010000348.1, read on the forward strand.
GCCCGTCGATGTGCCCTACGTAACCTGGCGACGGAGGCTGCTTTATGTGCCGTACACGTTGGCTTCCAGTTTCTACAGTTATGGGTTGCTCTACTTGGTCGTCACTTTTGCTTACAATGTGGCTCACCGCTATAACCCCGACTGGGCCTTTGTCCCCGCAGCACTGCTCGCCTTCGTTATCTTCAAGTCGCGGATTCTGACGCTATGGAGATTTATGAGACTCCTCTATCTGGACAAAAAAGACCGAGTGAAAGCGTGGTTCACACCCCGACACAGCACTGCTTTTGCCTGCTTGTGCCTTCTGGTTGTGTTTGCGCCGGTGTGGCGAGAGACCGTGGAGGGGCGTATGGTGCTCGAACCCATGCAGCGCGCGGTGGTGAGAGTTGAGGTTCCAGGGACGGTGATGCAGACGAATGTCGAAGAAGGCCAAAATGTATCGGCTGGCACACCGCTGCTGCGTCTCAGCAACCTGGGAATGGAGTCCGAAGCGGCGGTAGTGGCTGCGGACCTCCGGCTCGCTTCCGCTCGCGCCTTGCAAGCAGAAATGCGGTATAAAGATTTTGCGGCTGCCGAACGTCACCGCGAAGAATTGACTGCACACGACCGGGCCTTGCAAGAAAAAATGACCCAGCTCACCGTCTTGAGCCCGGTCGCAGGTACAGTCGTTACTCCCAGGGTGCATGATTTGCTGGGCGCGTACTTGCCCCCCGGAGGTGAAGTAATGGAGATCGCGAACACTTCCATGCTTCAGGCACGGGTTTTTATTTTAGCACCGGACGTCGGCAAGGTTCGGCTTGGCGCACCTGCAGCTCTCCACCTGGATGCCCGGGCTGGGTCAATTTTGGGAAATGTCGCCTTACTGGCTCCGGCCTCTTCCGAGGTGGAAAAAGGACTCTTCGACCAGCAGGAATACAAGGGTATCGAGTCTTCCCGCTACTATGTCGCCACGATCCCGGTTTCCAATTCTGGCGGATTGCTCAAAGACGGTTTTACCGGCACTGCCAAGATTTTCGTCCGTCGGAGCAGCATCGCCGGCTTTGCGTGGCAGGGTGTAGACGACTTCCTCGGGCGCAAGCTCTGGTAATTGTCGCAAATGCAAGAGGCTACGGAAAAACCGTAGCCTCTGCGATCCGGTAGTTTTCAGATGATCCTGGTCGGGGTGATCCTGGTCGGGGTGATCCTGGTCGGGGTGATCCTGGTCGGGGTGACCTTGTGCGGGGTGACCTTGTGCGGGGTGACC
>JBEKWX010000349.1:0-4298 GCA_049512675.1 Terriglobales bacterium
ATCATGCCCGAGGTGGGCATGGACGGGCAGCAGAAGCTGAAGGCCGCGAAAGTCCTGTGCATTGGAGCGGGCGGACTCGGTTCGCCGCTCGCACTTTATCTCGGGGCCGCGGGCGTCGGCACCCTCGGCATTGTGGACTTCGACGTGGTGGACTATACCAACTTGCAGCGCCAGATCATCCACAGCACCAACGACGTCGGCCGCAAGAAGCTCGACTCCGCCGCCGACAAACTGAAGGCGCTCAATCCGTTTCTGAACCTGCGGATGTTCGACACGAAACTGACCAGCGCCAACGCGCTTGAGTTATTTCGCGAGTTCGACATCGTCGCCGACGGCACCGACAATTTTCCCACGCGCTACCTGGTCAACGACGCTTGCGTGCTCACCGGCAAGCCCAATGTGTACGGTTCCATATTTCGTTTTGAAGGACAGGCTAGTGTGTTCGCGACCGAAGAGGGACCGTGTTACCGCTGTCTCTATCCCGAGCCGCCACCGCCCGGCCTGGTGCCTTCGTGCGCCGAAGGCGGAGTGCTCGGCATTCTGCCCGGGCTGATCGGCGTGATCCAGGCGACCGAGACCATCAAGCTGATTTTGGGGCAAGGCGATTCGCTCGCCGGGCGATTACTCCTGGTCGATGCGCTCGGCATGAAGTTCCGTGAACTGAAGCTGCGCAAGAATCCCGATTGCCCGGTCTGCGGCACCCACCGGACGATCACCGAACTGATTGACTACGATGAGTTCTGCGGTATCCGCGGTCAGGAAGAGCCCGCTGGAAACGACGTGCCGGTAATGTCGGTGGAGGAGTTAAAGAAGAAGTTAGACGCGAAGGCCGACGTATTTATTCTCGACGTGCGTGAGCCGCACGAATACCAGATCTGCAACCTGAAGGGATATCTCATCCCGTTAGGCGACTTACCGAAGCGCGTGAACGAACTCGACACCAGCCGCGAGATTGTGGCCCATTGTAAGATGGGCGGGCGCAGCGCGAAAGCGGTGAACTTTCTGCGGCGCGCGGGATTTACAAAGGTCTATAACTTGACCGGCGGGATTTTGGCTTGGGCGGAGCGGGTTGATCCGAAGATGCCTAAGTACTGACGGCAGTTCGCAGTTTTCGGTTGTGGAGGGCGCACTGGTGCGCTCCCTTTTTCATTTTTTGCACGTAACGGCGGGCAACCCGCCGCAGCACTAGCTGTTTTGTTTCATCTCCCTGCCTTCTGAGTGGCCAGCCCTAGGCAGCCGCACTATCGCGGGTGACATTGGTCACAGTCAGCCTTAGCTGAAATGTAGTAGTCTCCCGAACAGTTGCTGGAGATGAGATGAAAAATGCGGTTGCCCTCCTTCTTTGTATCGCTACCCCGATGCTGGCCTTCGCCGGAGACAACAGCTACAAAGTGACCTACGACGGCGGATCGTTGCCTGGCCTTAAGGCTGGTACTGGAGCAAAACTATTCATCGACGCCAATCAGGTTCGTCTCGTGAGAGACAATGCGGACATCATAGTGATCCCAGCGTCATCCATAACCGAAATTAGCTATGGACAGGATGTCCATCGGCGCATTGGGGCGGCCATCGGCTTGGCAGTGGTTTCCCTTGGGATTGGCGCTCTTATGGCGCTCACGAAATCGAAAAAGCACTACGTTGGTTTGACATGGGTCGACGGCGACAAAAAGGGCGGCTTTGCCATGCAATGCGATAAGAGCGATTATCGCGGAGTTCTGACGGGTCTGGAAGGCATATCCGGCAAAAAAGCCGTTGACTCCGACGCGATGACAGTCAAGAACTGACGACGCGAGTAAAGGGAGCACCGGAGTGCTCCCTTGCGTTCTTGCCGGGAGTTAGTCAATTACTTGCTGGAGCCTGCGTTCATTTCGGCTTTCTCGGCGGCACCGAGGGCTAGGGCGTACTTCTTACCGGCGAAGCGTACTTCGGAAACCGTTGCCTTGCCGCTGACATGGTCCACGACCGCCGCGTCGTAGTCGTAGGCTTTGTCGAGGGCGACGACTTTCGCCGTAGTCTTCGCCACTTCCTTCTTGCCCTGCATGATGCTGACCTCGACGTTCGATCCCGTTCCGTCCCAACGCAGTTGATAGCTGCCGGGGGCGAGTTGCTGACCGTTGACTTCGATCGCCTCCCGCACCTGCAGCGACCCCTTGTCACTTGCGAAAGCACCCGTTGCGAGCAGTACGGCCAGCCCGAGCACCACAGTCTTTGCCAGATGATTCAGCGCCAGATGGTTCAGTTTCATATGCTCCTTCGCTTTCTACCCGGTTCCTGGCCGGGACGTTAGCGGCGGCTGGTGGTGGTTTGACTGAGGGCTTGCCTTTTTCCAGGAAAGTCCTACAATTCGCGTGTCAGGGTGACGCAAAAAGACGCGGGCCTCAAACTCGTTCTCTTTGCCCGGACTGTGCTCACGCAGGGCCGCCAAAACCACGTGTGAGCCAGTCCCGTCACCCTGAAAATTCTTTTGAGTGGATCGAAGGTTGTTTCGTCCACCTCACGTTGGTTCGCTACAGGATACGAATCTCCGTTCGAGTAAGTTCCCGATTTTGTTTTTTCTTTGCGAACCATTTTGTTGCATGGTCATTGGACGTGTGGACGCTGGCCGCGTTAGCAACGAAAGGTGCAATGTTGGCGAGTAACAGAGTATGGATGTTTTGTCTTGACTTCGGGTTATGTAGAGGAGCTGCAGATCCCTCGCTCCGCTCGGGATGACAAATCTTCTATAGGGGTCATTCAGTCAATGCTAACTGATCTTCAAAACAATCTTGCCGTAGTTCTTGCCTTCCTGCATGAGCGTGTAGGCCTCACGCGCCTGCTCCAGCGGGAAAACTTTTCCGATTACGGGGTGGAGTTTGCCGGCTGCCAGCCATTCGGAAAGCTGCTTCCACGCGGATGCCATGAGCGCGCGGTTCGCGCTCAGATACGACAGCCAGAGTCCGTGGACGCTTGCGCCTTTCGCGTAGAGAAGGCGGGTGTCGAGTTGCGGGGTTTCGCCGGTGGCGGCGCCGTAGACGATGACGCGTCCAAAATCGCGAACGCATTTGACGCTCTTGGCGACGTGCTCGCCGCCGAGCATTTCGAAAACCGCGTCGACGCCTTCGCCGCGCGTGAAATCTTTAATCGCATCGGCATAATCGCGCTGCTTGTAGTTGATGCCGTGTTGCAGGCCGAGCTCGCCCACGCGCGCCAGCTTGTCGTCGGAAGAAGACGTTCCGTACATTTCGATGCCGAGAATCTTTCCGATTTGTACGGCAGCGGTGCCGACTCCGCCGGCTACGGCATGAATCAGGACGCGCGCGCCGGGCTGGTCGTTGGGCTGGACTAGCAAACCAGCTTTCCAGTAGGCAAAGTAGGCGGTGAAAAAATTTACGGGGAAAGCGGCTCCCTGTTCGGCGGTCCAATTTTCCGGCACGGGCCAGAGCAAGTTGCGCTGCGCCACGGTTTTTTCTGCAAAGCCGGCCCACTGCGTGTAGCCCATGACGCGGCGTCCGCTCGGTTCTTCGCGGCCCGCGAATTCGCGGCCGGCCGTGAGCGGCGGCTTGGGAGTGCCGGCGTATCCGCCGCGCGCGGTGAGCAGATCGGCAAAGTTCAAGCCGCCCGCTTCCACTTTCACCAGTAGCTGCTCCGGCGCGGGATGCGCGTCGGGAACCTGCTGCAATTCGAGAACCTCGGGACCGCCGAAACGAGTGATGACCAGTGCTTTCATGCGGAAAGTTTAACAGGCCGAAGGGGTAGTCGCCCGGGCGTCAGTGGTTAGTCGTCAGTCGTTAGTCGTCAGTCGTCAGGAAAGGCGCTTTACTCCCGAGACGGAAAGTGTGCCGACGGGTTCCCAGACTAAGTCAGTAGAACGCGTCGTACTTCGTAACCGTCCAGCCGTAGTCTTTTTTTTCTTCGGTTACTGAGAACAGGTCCTTGTAGGTTGCGTCGCGGCTGGAGCTGCTGTAACGCTGGCCCTTGTAGTGCAGAATCACGAGCGGCGGCGCGTCTTCCCATTCCATCAGGTTCCACGAAATCAGCGGGTGCTGGACTTCGGAGTTACAGAGGAAGTCGGCGCGTCTCTTGCGGTAATCCTTTTCCCATTGGGCGAGAAGTTTGCGGCAATTGCCGTCGCGCATCTCGGAGATAAAGCTATTGGCGGTGCGTTCGATGGTGCGATCGCGAAACGGATTCATGGTGATGCTGATCGGCATCTGGGTGAGCGGGTCGCGTTCCTCGGAGCGCGCCAGAACCGGCGGCTGGTTGCTGAGCCAGTACAGATAGCCGAGGAACGCCAGCACGAGCAGGCCAGCGGAGCCCAC
>JBEKWX010000350.1:0-4255 GCA_049512675.1 Terriglobales bacterium
ATGTAGCGTCCGATCACGGCCAGATTCGAAGGCGCATCCGCGAGCTTCGGCTTTTCCACCAGGTCAAGCACTTCGTGGAGTTTGCCGCCGGAGCCCGCGACCTCTTTCGCCTTCAGCACGCCGTAAGAAGAAATCGCCGGCCCGTCGACGATCTGCGTCGCGATCACGGAACACTGCTTTTCCTCGAACACGTCGACCAACTGCTTCAGCACCGGAACCTTTGCATCGATCACGTCATCGGCGAGCAGCGTGGCAAAGGGTTCGTTGCCAATCAGTTCACGCGCAGTGAGCACGGCGTGTCCCAGGCCCAGCGCCTCTTTCTGGCGCACGTAGGCCACGTAGATCATGTCCGAAATCTGGCGCACGATCTTGAGCAAATCGTGCTTGCCCTTTTCTTCGAGCATTTTTTCCAGCTCGTAGCTGACGTCGAAATGATCTTCGATCGCACTCTTGCCGCGCCCGGTGATGATGATGATCTGGTCGCATCCGGCTGCCACTGCCTCTTCCACGCCATACTGAATGATTGGCTTATCCACCAGCGGCAGCATCTCTTTCGGCTGAGCTTTGGTGGCCGGGAGAAAGCGCGTGCCCAACCCGGCGGCGGGAAAAATCGCTTTGCGGACGATCCGGATCTTGCGGCGGTCGCTATTCGTTCGTCGTTCGTGCGTCGGCTTCATTGCGGAATCATTGTAACCGCTTACCTTTATACCTGGCGCACTGCTTCTTCGTGCGCTGCCAGCTCTTCCAGCAGATCGCGCAGCGTTTGCAGAATTCCGGCGGCGCTGTCGATCTTTATCGAGAACTTCAGAGTGCCGTCCGGAGTAAATTGCGTCCCACGCTGCGACGCCACAAAGCGCGCCAGCTTCTCCGCATCAATCGCGGCGGTCTGGCTGAACTTTATACTTACGAACTCGCGCTTGCGCTCAATAGCGTTGGCGCCGACCCGCATCGCCTGCAGTTTGAGCGCGGCATACTCCAGCAGGTTGCGAACCGCGCTGGGCGTTTCCCCATAGCGATCGATCAGCTCCGAGCGCACGTCGTGCAACTGCGACTCGGTCTCGACTCCGGCGACGCGCTTGTACATCCGCAGGCGCTGGTTCTCTTCCTTTATATAGTCGGAGGGAATGCGAATGTTCAGCCCAAGATTGAGCTGGATTTCCGTGACCTCAACGCCCGCCTCGCCTTTCATTTCACGCACGGCGCGCTCCAGCATCTGGGTATAAAGTTCGAATCCCACCGCTTCGATATGGCCGCTCTGCTCGCCGCCGAGAAGATTTCCCGCGCCCCGCAGTTCGAGATCAAGCGCGGCAATTTTGAAGCCGGCGCCGAGGTCTGAAAACTCCTTCAAAGCGGCAAGACGCCGACGGGCGACAGGCGTCAACTCGATTTCGGCGGGCAGAAGCAGGTATGCGTAAGCGCGCCGGTTCGAGCGCCCAACCCTTCCGCGAAGCTGATAAAGCTCCGACAAGCCGAGTCGGTCGGCCCGATTGATCACGATCGTGTTACAGAGCGGGATGTCGAGACCGTTCTCGATGATCGTGGTCGAGACTAGGATGTCGGCCTCGTGATGCATAAATTTCAGCATCACTTTTTCCAACTCGCCTTCGCCCATCTGCCCGTGGCCCACGGCGATGCGGGCATTCGGGACCATGGTTTGAATCTTGGCCGCAATCTCCCAAATCGTCTCGACCCGGTTGTGCACAAAATAGACCTGGCCGCCGCGATCGAGTTCCTGCTCAATTGCCGACTGGATGAGTTTTTCGTCCCAGTTCGCGACCACGGTTTGAATTGCCATGCGATCCTTGGGCGGCGTTTCAATCACGCTCATGTCACGCAGGCCCACCAGCGACATATGCAGTGTGCGCGGAATCGGCGTCGCTGACATGGTGAGCACGTCGACTTCCGTGCGCATCTGCTTGATGCGTTCCTTGTGGCGCACGCCGAAGCGCTGTTCCTCGTCGACGACGAGCAGACCGACGTCGGCGAACTTTACATCCTTTGAGAGCAGGCGGTGGGTGCCGATCAGGATATCCACTTTGCCGGTTTCCACTCTTTGCAAAATTTCCTTGACCTGCTTGGGGGTCCGGAAGCGGCTGATCATATCGACCGTGATGGGGAACGGCGCGAATCTTTGCTTGAAAGTTTCGTAGTGCTGGAATGCGAGAACGGTGGTGGGCGCGAGCACGGCGACTTGCTTGTTGTCGCTCAGGGCCTTGAAGGCAGCGCGCATGGCAACTTCCGTCTTGCCGTAACCGACATCGCCACAGAGCAGGCGATCCATGGGGAGTTGCGATTCCATGTCGCGCTTCACGTCGGCGATCGCCTGCGCCTGGTCGTCGGTTTCGTTGTATTCGAAGGCGTTTTCGAACTCCTTCATCCACTCGGTGTCGGCCGGAAAAATATGACCCTGCGCAGCCTGGCGCAGCGCATAGAGCTTGAGCAACTCGTCGGTCATGTCCTTCATCGCCTTGCGCACGCGCGCTTTGGTCTTGCCCCAGGCGGCGGTGCCGAGGTGATTCAGGACAGGCTTTGCGCCCTCCGCCGACCGATATTTCTGCACCAGATCGAGGCGAGTCAGCGGAACATAGAGCCGGGCAGCTTCGGCATACTCGAGCAGCATGAATTCCGCAGCGCCGTCGCCCTGGTTGATTTCCTTTAAACCCTGATACTGCCCGATGCCGTGCTCCACGTGAACCACGTAGTCGCCGACCTGCAAATCGCGGAAGTCAGAAAGAAACGCCGAGACTTTCGATTTCTGCCGTTGCGGCCGCGCCGCCACCAGGTCCGATTCGTCGAACAGATCGCGTGCCCCAAAGACCGCGAGGTGCGCTTCCGGCAAAACAAAGCCGTCGGGCAAATAAGCCTTCAGCAGGGTAGTGGTAAGAACGTCGCCGGCAAAATAAGAGGTTTCGTCGGCATAGCTTTCTCCGCTGCGCGTGCGGCTTCCCAGACGATACGAAGCGTTGTACTCGGTGAACATGTCGGCGAGGCGCTCGACTTCTCCTGTATTGGGGACAGCAAGAATCACCTGCGTGCCGCTGCCGACCAGCTTCCGAGCCTCCTCGATCATGGCGGGCACAGCACCGTGGAAGCGCGTGGCGGGCTGCGAAAGAAAAGCGGCTTCCGGTCTTTGCCCGTGGGCTTCGTGGTCCTCGCGCGCCACCGCCAGATATTCGAAATCGGCTCCGGGGAGCGCCGCGGTTGTTTCCCGCCAGCTCTCCGGCGTCAGATAAAGATCGGCGGGACGAACCAGGTTTCCCACTCCGCTGCGCTCGTGCGCTTCTTCAATGCGAGCCCAGACTTTGTCGAGTTCCTGCTTCAGCGCCTCGGGCTCGTCGAGAATCACCCGCGCTTCCGGAAGCAATCCGAAAATGCTGCGGTCGGCGCCCGCCACCGGAGCGTAGAACTCCCAGCCCGGAAAGATTCCCGCGCCCGAATCGCGCATCGCTTGCTCCACAACTTCGGGCGAGCCGGTGATGCGTTTCCCCGAAAGGCGCGCGTTGATGGAACCGAGCAGGTCTTCCGTGACCGGCGTTTCCGTGAGCGGCAGAAGCAACGCTTCATCGACTGGGTTTGACGACCGTTGACTGGCCGGGTCGAACTTGCGCATCGATTCGATTTCATCCCCGAAAAACTCGACGCGCACCGGGCGATCCGCTTCCGGCGAGTAAACATCCAGAATGCCGCCGCGAGCTGCGTACTGCCCCGGCATTTCCACCACATCGGTTGCGCTGTAGCCGACCGTGTTCAGGTGCTCGAGCAGCTTTTCCAGATCGAAAATCTCGCCACGCCGCAGAACCCGTGCCAGGTCGGCGTAGTAGTCGGGAGAACGCAGCAGAATTGTGGTCGCGGTCACCGGTGAAATTACGAAAGCGGCGCGGCCGGTCGCGATCTTCCACAACGCCGTAGCGCGTTCTTCCTGAATTTCCGGATGCGGCGACAGATTCTGAAACGGCAGCACATCGCGCGCCGGAAGGCTCACCACCGAGTCTGGATCCGCGGCTCCGGTCAGTTCCGAGAACGCGCGCAGCACGGGCAGCAGCTCTTCGGCAGCGCGGTTATCGGCGACCACCAGCACCAACGGACGCTCGACCGCGCGCCGCAATAAGACAACGATCAGCGCCTTGGCCGCCGCCGACAGTCCAGTGACACTGATCCGCCCCGTGCTCTCCCGCAGATGGGAGGCGGCACGCGTGAAGGCAGGTAATCTTTCCACCTCCGCGAAAATTTCGCGGACGAACGGCAAAAGCATTTC
>JBEKWX010000351.1:0-4254 GCA_049512675.1 Terriglobales bacterium
GGTCGAGCCAAGCCTGGAATCGTCCCCATTCGGCGGGCGTGTAATCGTGCGTTCCGGTGAACATGGTAGCGTTCTCGCCCTGATGTACCTCGTCCCACGAAAGCCCAACTTTATCCCACAGCCCGCTGGTCAGCATCTTTCCGCCCAACACCCCGATCGAGGCCGTGATGGTTCCCGGCTCGGCGACGATTTTGTCGGCCGCCATGGCCACGAAGTATCCGCCCGACCCTGCCAGATTTCCCATCGAAACTATCACCGGTTTGCCCGCATGGCGCGCCCGCACCACTTCCCGCCAGATCGCGTCAGAGGCGACATATGAACCTCCGGGACTATCAATCCGAAATAAGATCGCCTTTACGCTGCTGTCTTCCGCCGCCGCTCGAATCGCGCCCGCCACCGTATCCGAGCCCATATTCTGGCTGCCTTCGACGGGATCGTAATCGCTCTTGCCGCGGGTAACGTCGCCCAAGCCGAACACCAGCGCCACCGTCTTCCCCCGATCGTGCGGACGCCCGGCGCGGTCCAAATATTTATCCAGATAGAGCAGTTCCGCTCCGTCGCCCGCCTTGCTCTTTACGTCGCTGTAGACCTCGTCGCGATACGCGATTGCATCCACCAGTTTCGCCGTAACTGCTTCTTTGCCCAGATAAGGCCCCGCATCCACCAGGGCCTGGAATTTCTCCGGTGCGATCTGCCGCGCCTGGCAAATGCCGTCCTTCATCTGGTTGAACCATGAAGTCATGATCGCGGTCATCGCTTCTTTGTATGGTCCCGAGTACTTGGTGTCGGTGTAGTAGTTCAGCGCATTCTTGTATTCGTAGCGGTGATCGCCGTGAAAGGTCATGCCCAGCTTGGAGAGCGTCCCCTTGATGAACGACGACTCCAGGATGACGCCCGTCAGTCCGACGTCGCCCGAGGGCTGCAGATAGATGTGGTCAAACGCTGTCGCAAGGTAATAAGCGCCGTTGCCCGGACCAAACTCACCAAAAGTTTCCGAGTACGCGACCGCAAATTTCTTGTGCGCGCGAAATCTCAGGACGGCATCCCGAATTTCCTGCGTCTGCGCCATTCCCATGCGAGCCGCGCCGATCCTGGCAATCATGCCGGCGACGCGGTCGTCGGTCGCTCCGCGATCAATCGCGTCCACCACGTCGCGCAGCGTTTGTTTCTCGTTCAACAGCAACTGCGCCGATGGCGTGTCCGGCACGTCCTCCAGGAACGTCTGCTCGAAATTGGCTTCGAGAATCGTTTTGGATGGAACTCTGCCCTTCGTGCCGATCACAGCCACCATCACGATGACCATTCCGATCAGCCCCAGGGCCCCTAAGATGGCGAGGAAACGTACGATCAACTTAGACATGGCTTGCTCCTTTTTGCTAAGAGAGAGCAGTCTAACCAAGAGCAAGCCTTAAGCGCTATAGCGGGTATTTTCTTGCTGTTAACTGTAAAGCACGTTATTAACCCGTGTGGAGCACAGCAACCTTGATCTGACCCCGATACCACCGGGCGAGTCCTCCGGACATGTTCCATCCGTCCGCGATTATGAACTGGCGTGTCGGCGCGTACTGGGTGGATACTACGGTCTCACGCCGTTCGGGAAGATCATGAAGCAGCTCGTTTGAGTGTTCGTAGACCATGCAGAAGAAATTCATCATTCTCTTAGCGGCCGGGCACATGTTCTCCGATATCAACCAGGGTGCATTGCCGGCCTTGCTGCCGTTCTTGATCGCAACCCGACATTTTTCTTACGCCACGGCTGCGAGCTTAGTTTTCATGTCCAACCTGGTGTCGTCTGTGACACAGCCGATTTTTGGCCATGTGGCCGATCGCTGCCGCGTGGCGTGGTTTGTGCCTGCCGGAATCCTCGCTGCCGGTGTGGGCGTCGTGCTGGCCGCGAATCTTCCCACCTACTGGATGATGCTTGCCGCCGTCGCTTTGAGCGGACTGGGGATTGCGGCGTTCCATCCTGAAGCAACCCTGCTCGTGAACCGATTGTCCGGCCCCATGAAGAGTACGGCGATGGGCATGTTCGCGGTCGGAGGAAATCTGGGCTTTGCCCTGGGGCCAGTGCTCACGACGACATTCGTCCTGTGGTTCGGTTTCCACGGGGCATTGCTCCTGGTTGTGCCGGGCGCGCTGGCTGCCGTCCTGTTTCTCTTGCAGATGCCGCGCTTGCAGCGGCATTTGAGCAGTCGCGCGGCGGTCGACGGGGTTAACGCCCCGCGCGCCCGGGATGCCTGGTGGCCCTTCGCCTATTTGACCGCCACGGTAGTTCTGCGCTCAATCGTGTTCTTCGGCCTGAACACATTCCTCGCACTCTATTGGATCAGCGAACTGCATCAATCGAAGGTCGCGGGCAACACGGCGCTGAGTATCCTGTTGCTGTCTGGCGCAGTGGGCACGCTGGTTGGCGGACGCCTTGCCGACAAATTGGGCAACGAGACGGTGTTGCCCTGGACATTTTTCGCATCGCCGGTTCTGTTGCTGGCTCTGATCGCGGTGCGCCAGGCCGGCGTGGCCACGGCGCTGCTCGTGCCCCTCGGACTCGTGCTCTTCGCGCCGTTTGGTGTGATGGTGGTTATGGCGCAGGGATTTCTTCCCAACCATCCCGGCGCGGCTTCGGGGGTCACGCTTGGACTCGCGGCCAGTGTGGGCGGGGTCGTCACGCCCCTGTTTGGCCGGATCGCAGATCGGTACGGTCTGCATACCAGCCTGATGGTCCTGACTTGGGTTGCGTGCGCTGCGTTTCTGCTGGCTCTGGCGACAGTTCGGAGTAGCAAAGCGTGGAAACCGCAGGCCACCGAAGCCACGCCATACCCAGTCAAGGCATGAGCCGAAGTTAAGCGGTTTGAAGCCGTCAAATCGTCATGGTGACGGACTGCTAAGTGGCGAAACATCGCCAATTACGCTTATTGAGCGAGACGCGAGCGCAATCGGGGGCCTCTTACGGCATCGCTGAAGCGATGCCCTGATACGAAACCGGAGTTTTTCCGCAGCCTGTGAAGCCGTGCGATCAACGCCGCGCCGGCGTGGTGATCGCACCTTCCGCCGCCGAGCTTACCAGCGCCGCGTATTTCGCGAACACACCGGTCTTATACTTCGCCGCCGGAGCCTTCCATTCCGCCAGCCGCCGCGCAATCTCGGCGTCGGAAATTTCCAGCTCCAGCCTCCGGATCTTGGTGTCGATGGTGATGCGGTCGCCTTCGCGAATGGCGGCAATCGGCCCGCCCAGCGCCGCTTCTGGCGCAACATGGCCGACCATCAGGCCGCGCGTCGCGCCGCTGAAGCGTCCGTCGGTGATCAGCGCCACGCTCTCACCCAGACCTTCGCCCACAATCGCCGCGGTCACGCTCAGCATTTCGCGCATGCCGGGTCCGCCCTTTGGACCTTCATAGCGGATCACCACTACATCTCCCGCCTTGATCTGCTTGCTGGTCACCGCCTGCATCGCCGCTTCCTCGGAATCGAACACGCGCGCCGGCCCGGTCTGCGACGCCCGTTCGTGGCCGCTCATCTTCACCACTCCGCCGCCGGGAGCGAGGTTGCCCTTCACGATCACCAGTCCCCCCGTTGTCTTCAGCGGCTTACTCAAGGGAGCGATCACGGTCTGTCCAGCAGTTTCTTTGGCTGCGTCGGCTTCTTCGGCAAATGTCTTCCCGGTCACCGTCATCGCCGAGCCATTTGCATATTTGCCGTCGAGCAGCCTCTTGGCGATCACCGGAATGCCGCCGGCTGCGTCCACATCCGCGGCCACATATTTTCCCGCCGGCTTCAGATCAGCTAGCAGCGGCGTGCGTTCACTGACCCGCTGAAAATCGTCGATGTCCAGGGGCAAGCCCATTTCGCGCGAGATCGCTAACAGATGGAGCACGGCGTTCGTCGACCCGCCTGTTGTGGCCACGCCCGCGATCGCGTTCTCGAACGCCGCGTGCGTCAAAATATCGCTCGGACGAATGCCTTGCCTCAGAAGGTTCATCACCACTTCGCCGCAGCGGAAGGCGGCTTCGTCCTTGCGCGGGTCCATCGCCGGAATTCCGTTGAATCCCATGGGCGAGAGGCCGATCAGTTCCATCACCGTGGACATTGTATTTGCGGTGTACTGGCCGCCGCATGCGCCCGCTCCCGGACAGGCCACGTTCTCTAGCGCCAGCAGATCGGCGTCGCTCATCTTGCCCGCCGCATTCGCGCCTACCGCCTCGAACACATCCTGAATGGTTACGTCTTTGCCTTTGTACTTGCCGGCGGCAATGGTTC
>JBEKWX010000352.1:0-4247 GCA_049512675.1 Terriglobales bacterium
TTCCGGACGCAGAGCTTCGAACAGGCGGTCGGCGAGCCCGGGCGTGTTCAGGATTTCACCGAGCAGCAACAGGCAGCGCCGCGTGTCCTTGTCACGCGCGACCTTGATCAGGACGTCGCTCACCTCCGGGTCGCTGGCGAATCGCTCCGAGCCTTGCAGCAGCCAGACATCGAGCTGCCCTTCGGTGGTGCGCAGATCGGAGACCAGTTCCGTGTGATAGCCCTCGGGGTCATCGACCAGGAAGCCCGGGTGCACTTTGAAAAAGCGCGCCAAGACGGTGCGCGAGGATTGCGTCATGTGCGGACGCTTGCCGCGCTCGATCTGCGAGAGATACGACTGGCTGATGGTCTTGCCGGTCTCGGCTTGAATGCCCTTCATCAACTCCTGTTGGGTGAGAGGGCGATTCAAGCCGCGCAGGGAACCTTCGACCTCGCGGAGGTAGCGAATTTTTTCGCCGAGCGTCATATATGCCAAATCGCGATAATGATATCGCAATATGAAATATTGTCAAGAACTGGATTCGGCTTGTCTGCAGTGACTTACGCAGGGGTGCCTCCGGCGCGCGTCCCACGGGCGGGTCCAAGGATTAAGATTAAAGCCTCCGCCAAAGCGGAGGCTCCAATCGTGAAGTTAAGCAGAGTCGCCTTGCGTTGGTTTAGTTCACCGTCAATCTCACCGGATAGGTGTGCACCGCTCCCGTTCCGGCAGAGCCGGTGATGGTGATGACGTAGGTTCCAGCCAACGTGCCCCCGGCAGTGGCGGGAGTGTTGCTGGTGGATGATGATCCACAGGCCGGCTGCAGCAGGATTATGCCCGCGATCAGGCCCAGGACTGCTCCGACCAACCAGCGGCGACGTTTGCGACGAACACCGATCCCCAGTCCGACGAGGCTCAGGCCTCCGATGGGGAGCCAGGCGGCGTAGAACGAGCCGCGGCGGAAGAGGCTGCCGGTGGTTACGGGGCGAGCCACGGTAGCGATTCCCAGGATTGTAGTTCCAGGAGCAGTGCCCGAAAGCGTAACCGTGGTCGGCGAGAAGGTGGGAGTGGCGGCGGTGACCATCGACGGCGACGTGGTTTGGCTGGGGGTGATGACGGCGCTATAGCCATACGAACTCGTGGGAGTAAAGGTGACCAGGATCGTAACAATGTCGCCAGCATTAACGGGGGGCGGGGTCGAGGCACTGATCTCGAAGTCGACGACGTACACGGTTTGCTGCGGGACGGGCTCTCCCATTAGACCGCCGTTCGCGCCGACGCTGCCCGAGATAGTGATTTTCGGAAGGACGACAGGAATGGCGGGGGTCACGAAGACTTCGACGGCTGCTTGGGAATTCACAGCCAGGGTCTGAATCGTGCAAGTGATCGTCTGCCCTTGCACCGCGTCGCAGCTTCCCAAACCGCTGTTGACTTGGGCGTAAGGGGCTGATGCCAGACCGCTGGTAGGCAATCCTTGCACGGTGAAAACCAACTGGTTTGCCGGGTCGGTTCCGGAGTTGGTGATGTTGAAAGTAAACACCACCTGGTTTCCGGCCGCGACCGCCGGGAAGGGAGATGGATTGGGGGTGGCGATGCTGAGTGTGCTGCTGTTGCCGATCCTGCTCACAAAGGCATTCTGAGTACCGTTCAACTGCGGCTGGTATGCATTTGGAGTAGTGGGGAAGTTCGGGGATTGGGTGACGCCGGCCACGTAAGTTGCGCCGTAGACCGGGTCGATGGCGACTCCAGTGCCCTGATCCGATTCGCTGCCGCCTAAATAGGTCGAGAAATCGCCAAGGGGGTTATCGGTGGGCGAGTATGTGCCCCCCGATGTGGTTGAAATCAGCGCGACGAAGGCGTCTCCCTCACCGCCATACACGCCTCCATTGTACGGGCTTGTCGGCGGCTGGAGGGGGTTGACGATGGGGAAGCTACCCGTTGGGGAGAAGGTGGTGCCCGTCACGTGGACGGTTTGCACAGCGTCTACCTTAACGTCCTGGCCGATGTCGTTGCCAGCGCCGCCCAGGTATGTGAAGTAGGTCATGGGATACTGCGACCCGCTCAGATTGCCGATCTTGACGATGAAGGCGTCTTGTCCCCCACCGCTATCGAGCTGAAATGGAGCGGAGCTGCAGGCGTTACATTTCCAGTTGCTCGAGTCGGTCCAACCGATGACGTAGGCGTTCCCGGAGGTGTCCACGTCGATGGCGTTGCCATAGTCGTCACCGCCGGCGCCTATATAGGTGGCGTAGACCGGATTGGAGGCAGCCAGGTTCGGATTGATCTTGGCAACGAAGGCGTCCGGAGTGGTCGTCGGGGGTTGTTGCGCGGTGGTGCAACTGGTCACGCCGGATTCGTTGAGGCAGGACTGCTGCGCATTGAAGAGCGGAAACGGCGCCAGCGTCGAGCCGATCGGGAGCACGTTCAGCATGTTGGTGGTGCCGGTGAAATAGATGTTGGGAGAATTGTTCGGGGGAGGGTCCACGGCAATGCCGCCGCCAACCGCAATGATCGGCACTCCGGTTGCCGGAGACGGATATCCGCCACCGAAGTAGGTGGAGTAGAGCATGCTCTGGTAACCGCTGCCGGTTGTGCTGATCTTGCTGGCGAAGAACTGGAGGTTCCCGTTCGACACCGTCTGATAGCCGTTCGTGCTAGCGGGGAAGGGGTAGAGAGTGGTAGCGGGGTTGCTTGAAGTGGTGGTGCCGGTGACGTAGGCGTTCTGAACGCTATCGATGGCGAGTCCGGTGACGGTATCCACTGCCGTGCTATCCACTGCAGTGCCCGCTGCATTGGTACCGGCGAGATAGGTGGAATAGGTGAGACTGTAGACGGAGTTGAGCAGGGTGAGCGCACTGAGGAATCCGTGGGTCCCGCTTACCGGGCCTGGTAGGGGGAGTGCGTTGCTGGTGGTAGGAAAGTTGGTAGAAGTGGTCGTGCCGGCAACGTAGATAGTGTAGCTCGAATCAACCGCGATTCCCGCCAGGCTGTCAGTCCCATTACCGCCCAAGTAGGTGGCAAACAACAGCGTGGGGCTGTTCAATTGCGGCGTCGGATTGATCACGGCAATAAATACGCTCTGCGCGCCGTTAAGATTCCCCTGCCCCGGTAGCGGCGGGATGGTCGGTGAGCCGGGAAAGGGGAAGTCCGCTGAGCTGGTTGAGTACGCGAGGTAAATATTGTCGGCGGCATCGATCGCGACTTTCGCCGGAGGAACCTCGCCGCCGAGGCCGAAGTACGTCGAATAGCTTAGGACCGGGTCGATGACGAGTTCGCGGCTGTGGTCGTAGTCTCCGATGGTGAAGCCGATTTTGTTGCCGGCGAGCTGGCGGAAACTTCCCGCGATTTTCTTCTGGGCGTTGCCGGACGGGCTTCCGGACTCGGGCGTGGCGGGCTGATAGACGATTGGCGCGTGGAAGCGCACGTCGCCCTGGTCGGTCGAAAGAATCAGATCGCCGGAATCGCCCGAATCTTCCGAATCGCGCGGAATCGAAATAATGTGCGCGGAAGCGCCTTGGAAGCTCAGCGTAATCTGGTTCGGGTCAGCGCCTGGCGCAACGCGGAAGTCGTATTCGAGCTGTCCCTGATTGCCGTAGTACACCAGGTCGACGCCCGGATAGACCGCCTGATACTCCGCCCGGGCAAACTGCGGGATGTCATGACGCCACTTGGAAGGATCGTTTCCGATAAAGTAGTTGCTCTTACCCGGCAGAAGCGAAGCGCCCGAGACCCGTGGCGAAGAGTTCGCTCCCTCCAGCCGCATGCGAATCACCGAGCTGGAGCTGGATGAAGGCTGCGAGCTGAGTGCTGAATGCTCGGTATTGATGGCTGAAGTCTGCAGTTCCAGCACCGCTTCGTCGGCGGTCAGAAACAGACCGTAGCCGGCGCCGCGCGTCAGGAACTTGACCTGAGGAGCGGTCTGACCCTGGTTCTGCTCGAAGAACAGCGGCAGCGACAGCGGCGTCGACGCGAGCGCCTTGTGGGCGGCAGAGCTTTGCTCGGCAGATCGAACATCGGCAGATCGGGGCCCGCTGGTCTTGGCGGCGTGTACAGCGGTTCCAAGATAAAACACGATGCCTGCGGTGACGAGCACGGCCGCCGCGAGAAACGCAGCCTTCATCCCATCTCCTATTACCGAACGTCTCACCGAACTTCCTACCGACACAGGATAATTCCGATTCACGAAGCTCCTCCGATTTCCCAATTGCGTGGGGTGAGAACAAGAAGGCACACAAACACCGCTGCGGCTTGACGCCCCTGCGAAGGATGCG
>JBEKWX010000353.1:0-4243 GCA_049512675.1 Terriglobales bacterium
ACCGGTTCGCCTCCCGTCAACATCGCCTCCACCGACCGCGCCCACCGCATCGATGCCATGGACGAAATCAAACGCTCCCTCGAAATCGCCGAGCATATCCCGTTCCGCTTTCTCATCCAGCATATCGGCAATCCCAACGAGGCCTTCGAGGAAAAGAAATTCGAAGCCGCCATGACCTGCGTCGAGCACCTGCGCGCCTTCGCCAAGCCGCTCGGCGTAAGAGTGCTCGTGGAAAATATTCCCAACGAACTTTCCACGCCCGACCGCCTCATCGAGTTCATCAAAACCATGCATTTCGACGACATCGGCGTCTGCTTCGATTGCGGTCACGCCCACATGATGAATGGCATTCCCGAAGCTTTCGCCACGCTGAAGAAGCACATCTGCTCGACCCACGTGCACGACAACAACAAAGACAAGGACTCGCACCTCTGGCCGGGCAACGGATCGATCGATTGGAAACAAACCATGGAATTGCTGCGCACCGCCCCGCAAAAGCCGCCCCTGTTGCTGGAAATTGACGGCGAAGCAAAGAAAAACCCCGGCGAAGAAGTAAGCGCAACCTTCCAAAAGCTGGAAGATTCGTAAGATCTGCCGCCAATAACAACTTGTCATCCTGAGCGAAGCGAAGGACCCCTGCATTACCCGCGCGGCGGCGAGCTTACCCATACTTCGGCAGTCCGCAATGCACACAGCGCCTGGCAAGAAAGCTCTTGTTTTTCATACCCAGCCATCGAGCACCTTCAAATTGCGCCCCTGGGTTACCATTCTGAAAGACAATCGACCAAGCACCCGAGGAACTGCTCGGCGGCTACAACTCGCTCCCATGAGCCAACTCTACCCATTCCTGATGTCGCCCGCCTTCGACCCGCGCCCGTGGGGCACGCTCGACCTTTCCGCGATCTATCCCAATCACAAATTCAATGAAAAAATCGGCGAAGCCTGGCTCACCGGGGACAACTGCGTGGTTGCAAACGGTCCGCTGGCGAAACGATCGCTCGCTGACTTGAGCAAAGAATTCGGCTCTGAACTCGTGGGCACCGCCGCGCCCGACCCACAGCGCTTTCCGTTGCTTCTGAAGTTTCTGTTCCCCGAGGAAAAGCTCTCTGTCCAGGTGCACCCCGACGACGAAACCGCACAACGCTGCGGCGAGCCCTGCGGCAAAACCGAATGCTGGTACGTTGCCCACGCCAAACCCGGATCGCAGATCGCCCTGGGCTTGAAGCCCGGCGTTACTGTGGCTCAATTCGAGCAAGCCATCCACGACAATCGCGCGGAAGAGTTGCTCAACTGGATCAATGTTTATCAGGGCGAGATGATTTACGTGGCCGGTGGCACGGTGCATACGCTGGGACCAGGCTCCGTCATAGTGGAGACGCAGCAACAGTCCGACACCACCTATCGTCTCTACGACTACGGACGCCCCCGCCCGCTGCATCTAGAGCAAGGCCTGGACGCGGTCAAAGAGCGTACTGCCTCCGGCAAAGTGATCCACCCCGCGCCCGTTGCCATTAACGGCGGCAAAAGCCGGCGCTCTTCCATGATCGCCGCGCCGTACTTCGCGGTCGACTTATTCGAATTGAAAGCGCCGCAGGATTTCTCGACCGTGGCGTCCGATAAAGATGAGTCCGGGAAAACTTCTGTGCACATCCTGGTCGCGCTGGAAGGCTGCGGCGTTGTAGAGGCGCAAGGCCGCGATCCGGTGACGCTGGCCAAGGGCGACGCGGTCGTGATTCCCGCAGCCCTACAGGGTTTCACGGTGCGCCCGCAGTGGGCGATCGAATTCTTGAAAGCCTACGTACCGGGTGCGGCGGTGCCTGAACCCGCGATACGGCGCTAACCTAAAACGCTACCACAGGGCAGAGGTTCACAGTGCAGATCAAATTCTTCACACACTTTTCCCCTGTGATCCCCTGCGCCCCCGGTGGTGAACCCTTTCGCCGCGCCCCGCGTAAATGTTAGGCTTGCAGCGACCGTGAAGACGAACCCGCACTTCTATCCAGTAATCCTCGCCGGCGGCCGAGGCACGCGCTTCTGGCCGCTAAGCCGCAAGAGCCGCGCCAAGCAATTGCTCGCGCTCGATGGCAAGCAGACCATGATCCAGCAGACTGTAGCGCGCCTCGCGCCCATGGCCGCGCCGATCCGTTTCTGGATCATCACCAACGACGACCTGCGCCCCGCCATCCTGCGCCAGCTTCCAAAACTTCCTCCGCGGCAGATCATTGCCGAGCCCGCCGGCCGCAACACAGCTCCCGCGATTGGTTTAGCGGCATTTCTTTTGCTTCGTCACGACCCCGATGCAGTGCTCGGCCTGTTTCCCTCCGATCACGTCATTGCCGACCCTGCCGGGTATCGCGCGACTCTCAACCGGGGAATCGCGATCGCCGCCGCGGGAGACAACATCGTTGTGCTCGGCATCCGCCCGACTCGCCCCGAAACCGGCTACGGATACATTGAGTCGGGAGCTCCCGATCATGATGGCCCCCTGCGCGTGCGCCGCTTCACCGAAAAGCCGGATCTCGCCAAGGCCCGGCAGTTTCTCGAGGCGGGCAACTACTTCTGGAACAGCGGCATGTTTCTGTGGCGCGCCGATACGCTCGCCAACGCGCTGCGCGAGCATCTTCCCAACACCGCTCCTCTCCTCGAAAAGATTGCCGCCGCCTACAGCACGCGCAAGTTCGCGGACACTTTTCGCAAGCTCTACCCGAAGTGTGAAAACATCAGCATCGACTTTGCGGTGCTGGAGCCGCGATCCGCCAAAGGTGAAGTCCAGTCGCGCATTTTTTGTTTGCCCTCCGACTTCGGATGGAACGACCTCGGCTCCTGGACCGCGCTGCACGAGCACCACACGGCGAAGGCGAAACCTGGCGACGGAAGCCTGGTCTCGGCATCGGGAAGTTTTGCCCTGAATGCGAAGAATAATTACGTTCACGCTCCCGGAAAGTTTGTCGCTCTGGTCGGCGTGAGCAACCTGGTGATTGTCGAGACCGAAGACGCCCTGCTCGTAACCACGCTCGACCAGTCGCAGGATGTAGGCAAAGTAGTGAAGCATCTGGACGCGAAGAAGCTGAAGAAGTTGGTGTGAAAAGCAGTCGTCAGTCGCCGGCCGTTAGTCGTTCGCAACGTTCTTTTGAATTGTCATCCCGAACGAAGTGAGGGATCTGCATTAGCGAACGACCAACCGCCAACGACCAACGACTGCCCTTACCGACGACTAACGACTAACGACCAACGACGAACCATGACCCAAATCAAATTCGGTACCGACGGCTGGCGCGGACTCATCGCCGACGACTTCACCTTCGACAACGTGCGCCGCGTGGCGGGCGCAATCGCCAGCTACGTCCTCAAGCACGAAGATCCCGCTCGCGGCGTCATTATCGGCTATGACACGCGCTTCCTCTCGGACCGTGTCGCTCGTGCCGTCGCTCAAGTGATCGCCGACGCCGGCATCCCCGTGCTGCTGGCCAACGATTACGTGCCTACGCCCGCGGTTTCCTACAACGTCAAAAAGCTGGGCGCGGCGGGCGGCGTCATGGTCACCTCGAGCCACAACCCGTGGAACTGGAATGGCGTGAAGTTCAAAGCCAAGTTTGGAGGCTCGGCCACGCCCGCCATCATGAAGTCCATCGAAGACGAACTGGCAACCGGAGCGATGCCCGGCGGCCGCGCGGCAATAATCGAAGAAGTGGACCTGAAGCCCCCTTACGTCGAAGCAGTTTCGCAGTTCGCCGATCTCGATCTTATCCGCCGGGCGAATTTCAAATTTGCCATCGACTCCATGTACGGCTCCGGTCGCGGAGTTCTTCCGAAAATATTTGACGCGCACGGCATCCGCTACGTAGCCATCCGTCAGGAAGTGAACCCACTATTCCCGGGCATCAATCCCGAACCGATTCTGCCGCACGTAGCGCTGCTGCAGGAGACCGTAGTCAAGGAAAAATGCCACGCCGGTCTGGCAACTGACGGCGATGCCGACCGCATCGGTGCTGTGGCAGAAGATGGGAGCTTCGTCGATTCGCACAAGTGCTTTGCCGTGCTGCTGCACTGGTTGCTGGTCTACAAGAAGTGGCCGGGCGATGTGGTGCGCGCTTTCAACACCAGCGGCATGATCGACCGCATCGCCGCCAAGTTTGGTCGCAAGCTGCGCGAGTGCTCGATCGGTTTCAAGTACATTGCCGACCTCATGATGGAGCATGAAATTCTGATCGGCGGAGAAGAATCGGGCGGCATCGGGTACGGC
>JBEKWX010000354.1:0-4233 GCA_049512675.1 Terriglobales bacterium
CGTGGTTTCGCATCAGTTCCCGAACGACGCTGAGAGCTACCACCTGCCGAAGGAAACGCAGGGCGCACTCGAAACGGTACTCCACCGCAAACACGCCATGCAGCGATAATGGCGGGTGGAGAAAACGTCGTGTGTGAGATTGCGCGGGACGTGGTACGGGATATTGTTCGCGGCATGGTTCGGGGCACTGTGCGCGACATTTTGCAAGCGACTGTGACGTTGATGCTGTTGGGGGCACTGCTGGGGTGCTCCGAGGCGCCGCAAACTCCAACCGTGGAAATGCGGCAGGCGACCGGTCTTGAGTCCATCCCGGCACCGGATCCCTCGAAGTATCCGTCGTTTGGCAATATGGGCAGTTGGAAGAATCCTTATTTCGTGGTGCGCGAGGATGGGATCGGTTTCGTCGATCTTTCCAATCGCGAGATACACATGCTGTCGGCGGAGCAAATCCCGGCTGAACTGGTCTCGCTGCCACCGAGCGCATGGCCTTACGGCCGCGTGGTGCTGGTCGCGCAAGCGGTTCCCAAGAATCCAACCAAAGAGACGAAGGCGGACCTGCGCAAGAACCGCGCCCTGCTCCTCGGGACCCTCCAGCAATTAGACGTTCAAATTCGCGAGGCGCCCTGAGCGGGCAATCGACGGCAGGCTGGCGGTCGGGACGCGGCCGGGGGTGTGCGTGAGCATTGGGTCGTCCCTCCGGGACTTGAATCGATTTTCCACTTCTCCCAGCGCTGAAGCGCTGGGCTAAGGTAGTTCGTCCCTCCGGGACTGGAGTGTTGCTGCTTTCTCTGAATCATGAAGATATGCTTCACCATTGCGGAAGCTCGCGCCGCCTGCCTTGATGCCCGCGCGCGCCGCAGACGCCTTGGCCTCGTTCCTACCATGGGCGCTCTGCATGAAGGGCACTTGTCGCTGGTGCGCGCTGCGAAAGCGCAGTGCGACGCGGTTGCCGTTTCCATCTTCGTGAACCCTACGCAATTCGGACCGACGGAAGATCTTTCGAAGTATCCGCGGCAGTTCGATCGCGACTGCCGGCTGCTGGAAAAAGAAGGTGTAGATATCCTGTTCACGCCGCCGGTCGAAGAGATCTATCCCGATGGCGGAGTCACCTGGGTGCTGGTCGAAAGCCTGAGCGAAAAGCTTGACGGACGCTCGCGCCCCGGCCATTTCCGCGGGGTGACCACGATCGTTGCCAAGCTGTTTCACATTATCGAGCCCGAGGCCGCGTTCTTTGGGCAGAAAGACGCCGCACAGCTGGCCGTGATCCGGCGGATGGTGCGCGACTTGAATTTCCCGGTGGAAATTATCGCCTGCCTGATCGTGCGCGAACCCGATGGGCTGGCCATGAGTTCGCGCAACGCGTACCTGAATCGAGAAGAGCGCAGCCGCGCACTTGTGCTGCAACGGTCTTTACAGAAAGCCCGGCAGCTTTTTGACGATGGGGAAAGAAGTGCCGGCAAGTTGATCTCCGCCGCCAAGGAAGTGTTCGCCAGCGAGCCGCAAGTCGTGCTCGATTATTTCGAGATCGTCGATCCGGACGCGCTTGATCCCGTCGAGCGAGTATCGCGAAGGACGCTGGTGGCCGTCGCCGCCCGCGTCGGATCCACGCGGCTGATCGACAATATTGTTCTGGATCCTTGAACTGAAATAGCGCGCGAACCAGCCGGCATCTCAGAACATATTCAGCTGGTGCGCAATCTGCCTTATGGTTGCGTATTCTTGGTCGTTGGCTACGACAAATTGTTCGGCGCGGAGGATCTTCAGGACGGAGTCGTCTTTGCCTTTTCTTAGGGCGAGGAGGGCGCGGGCAAATCTTTCTCGCTCGGCCTCGGGTACGTCCTTGCGAGCGACGTACACGTAACTGACAAATGGTCTCGAGGTATAGAAAACGCGGACTTTTTGGCTGTTCAGCTTCCCTTCGCTGATCAGGGAGTTGAAAATCGTCTCGTCTAAGACTCCGGCGTCGACCACTCCGGTTTCCACCAGTGCTGCGGTTGCCGGATTGCTTCCGCTGTAGCGAACCTGGAGATCGGTTTCGGGATTGATTCCCGCCCGCTTAAGTTCGCGATAGGGTATCAGATGAGTGCTGGTCCCGTTGATATCACCAAATGCAAACTGCTTTCCCTTCAGGTCGGCGAGGGAATGGATCGACGAGCCGGTACCGGTGATGAAGACCGAGTGAAGATGCAGGTCAGAGGTACGCTGGACGAGCGGGATGACACCGTACCAGGCACGAGACCGGATATACATCAGCGCGCCCAGACACGCGAAATCGTAAGATCCATCCGCGAGGCGGGCGGAGGTCTCAAGGAGGAGATCGGGCGCGGCAACATTCACTGGTCGTCCCATTGCCTTTGTAAGATAAGCCTGCAGAGGTTCCCTGTCGGCCTGAGTCGATCCATCCAGGATCAAGGCGACGGTGATGGGCTTGTCGACGCCGTAAAGCGCTGCGCCGCCCAGAACACAAATTGCCGCCAACAGTGTGTTCCGAGCTAGTAAAAGCACCGAGTACCTCTTCGGACGCGGAATTCAACCGGGGGTCTTTACTGCGTCGAGCAGCCGCTCTAAAGGAGGCATCGCCTGACGGCCTCAGTTAGGCCCTCGTCTAGCAACTAATAAATGAATTGGGTCACGCGGTGGTAGTCACGAATGGACGTATTACAGCCTGCGCCCAGAGACAAAGGGATTTCCGGCGATGAAGTAACGCAAGGGCTGCTCGGCGGATTTCACGATTCCGACGCGCTTTGTGACCGTCACTTTTCGCACGCGATAGGCGTCATCGACAATCTGGAGGTCTGAGCGCGCGCTTACCAGGCTTTTTCCGTTGTCGCGCTGGCGGGTGATTTCCAGGGCTTCGGTCAGGCGTCCTGGGCCGGAAGAAATTTTCTTGAGCAGAGAGATCTTCTTGAGGCCGGATTCCTTTGCTGGCACGATCCCTCGTGCTTCTGCCATCTGCTTGATGCCCGCTACCGGCTCCAGGGCGCGAAAGAGCACGCCTCCTGGAACCCCGTCGGGCAGGGTGGAAACATTCAGGCAGTAGTGATTGCCGTAGACGAAGTACACGTAGGCGTGGCCGGGAGGGCCGAAGAGAACGGAATTCCGCGGCGTCCGGCCCGCGGCTGTGTGCGCCGCCGCATCGCCTTGGCCGAGGTAGGCTTCGGTTTCGACGATTCGTCCCGCCAGGATTCCGCGCGGGGTTTTGCGGACCAGCAATTTGCCGAGCAGCGCCCGCGCTACTCGGCGGGGATCGCGGTTGAAGAAGTTCGCTTTCAGCAATGTGACGCGGTTGGGCGCTTTCATGTCCATCGTGGCTAGGGCGAAATCCAGAGTTGCGGTGGCCGCGGGCAGCTGCCGAGCTACGCTCGGCTGGACGGGGCAGAGCCCCGTCACCACACGAACTGTTACCACACGAGCCGTCACCACACGAGGCGTTTCAGGCTGCGCCTTTCAAGTACGCCAGGACTTCTTCCGCGTGGCCTTCTGCTTTCACGTTGTTGAAGATGTGTTTTATTTTGCCTTCGGGGTCAATTACGAACGTCGTGCGCGCTATGCCTTGCACTTTCTTGCCGTACATTTGCCTTTCTTTGACCACGCCGAACAGGTTCGCGATTTTCTTTTCGGCATCGGCCAGCAGGGGGAAAGGCAAAGTGAACTTGGTCTGAAATTTCTTCTGCGCGGCTGCCGTGTCCGCCGAAATGCCGAGCAGCACGACGCCTGTCTTCTTGATCTCTTTGTAGGAATCGCGAAAGCCGCACGCTTCCTTGGTGCATCCCGGCGTATCGGCCTTGGGATAGAAATAAAGCACCACCGTCTTGCCGCGAAAATCTTTCAGGGCAACCTCTTTGCCGTTCTCGTCCGTCGTACTGAAGTCTGGGGATTTATCATTAACCTGCATATGGAATTCTCTCCTCGCCGGCAGCGGTTACATCGCAAGTTATATCGCAACGGGGTGTTCGCCGTCACCTTGGCTGCCGCGATCTGCCTTGCCGGTTCATGGCTCGTGGGCCAGGGCCCGTTCCCCCAGTACGGTCACAAGCCGGCGGTGGACAAGGGGCCACGCGCCCTCGGACTGGTCCAGCTTTCTCCTAAAGAGGGCAAAGGCCGCCTTATTCCCATCGTCATCATGATGGACGGGAAGTTTTATGACGCCGGCTCGTACAAGGCGACGCCGGTTCCCATGGCTCTCGACTTCGACACCGTCTACGAAGCTTTTCGCAGCGGGGTGTCGCAGGG
>JBEKWX010000355.1:0-4232 GCA_049512675.1 Terriglobales bacterium
GGTCGCGCCAAAAATGCAGCTTGCGCCGTTGCGAATCGAGGGCGCGCCACGTGTCCAGAGTCTGAAACAGGGTTTGCTCCAACCAAAAACCCACATCCAGGCGTTGCGTGGTGTCGGCGGACTCCACCAAGGCCGCGGCGGCGACTCATGGCCTTACGACATGACTTAGAGCTTGCAACAAAACCCGCCACCTTATTAATGAGCACGAGCCGCAGCCACGCCAAGTTTGGAAAATCGTACCGTAGGACAACGTACTCAGCATCTCGTCCCAACCCTCCGGAGGCGTGTTGAGGCGGTCAACGCGGAACCCGGTTCCGGCGCGGCGGCAAATTGGCCCGAAATGGGGGTGCACTCATGAACTAACGACAGATCCGCAACGGCTATGCCACAGGCAATCGTGAGTCGATCATATTCTTGCCGAGATACAAGAGAGTACAGCCCTTGAACTTACCGAGCGGCGCCTCTTTCGTATATCCCCTCCCGACTCAATTCAGATTTTTGGTCTCAACTCCGCGGCTTGCTCTCAACTCGCGACTCCAGAAATCGCCGCACGCTCTCGACATACACGTCCGCGAAGTCGACCACTGGCCTTCGCGTCTCGATCCGCACCATGGCCACTTCCATTTCCCACTCCATCGCACATAATACCGCCAGCGTCATCATCGGAGCGCGGTGTACCCCTGCGGCGCAATGCACGTAAAGTCGCGTCTCCGGCTCGTCCAGCGCTTCCAGCGCGAAATCAACGCCCCGTTTCAGCAGTTCCGGCGGCTTCGGCAAGAAATCGTCGTCGGTCGGATTCCACAGCACGCGAATCCCGTGCGGCTCCGCCAGCGGTCGGTCATCGAACTCGACCTGCATGTTGAGCACGTGGGTCACACCCGAATGCGCCAGTTCTTCCATGTTCCGCGCGTTCCAGATCCCACCGCCCAGCGCAACTCGTTCCGTGACCCAGGTCATGTCCATGCAGCGTTCCGTTTCGCCTTCCCGACGCAATCCGCAATCTGCGTTTTACGATCTTCTGATTCTACGTCACCCTTTCCCGCCCCTGCCGCCATGGCTGGCGGGGACTACAACCTAGCTTCTCGATGAGCGCCTTTGCCAACGACTCCTGCTCTTCGCCCTAGCACCGCAGAGACACGGGAGCACGCTGGCTGATGGTATAGGTTCGAGAAAAGAGATGCCGTAACGCTCACTAGTTGCGACTTGTACCGTCGAGATGCTGCGCGCTAGCCGACTTCTTCGCTCCAGCTTTCAAGAGTCCTCTTTAGAACAGCCATAAACTGGTCGGCGATGGCGCCGTCGATGATGCGATGGTCATAGCCCAGCGTGAGGTGCACGACGGAACGGATGGCAATGGAATCTGCGCCGTCTTTGTCAGTGATCACCAGGGGCTGTTTGGTGATGCCGCCGACGCCCATGATGGCTGCATTCGGCTGGTTGATGATGGGCAGACCGAAGACGGCGCCAAACTGGCCGGGGTTGGTGATGGTGAAGGTCGAACCTTCGACGTCAGTGGGTAGGAGCTTCTTGGTGCGGGCGCGCTCGCCGAGGTCGGTGATGCCGCGCTGCAGTCCTAGGAAGTTGAGTTCGTCGGCGTTTTTGAGAACGGGGACGATCAGTCCCCAATCGAGCGCAACGGCGATGCCGGCGTTGACGTGCTTGTGGTAGCGGATGCTGTCGCCTTCGAGGGAGCTGTTGACGATCGGATATTGCTGCAGGGCGATGATGGCAGCGCGCACAAAGAACGGCATGAAGGTAAGCCGCGTGCCGTAGCGCTGCTCGAAGCCGTTTTTGAGCTTGTTGCGCAAATTAACGATGCGAGTCAGATCCACCTCGAACATGCAGTGGACGTGAGCACTGGCGCGGCGCGATTCGATCATGCGCTGCGCGATGATCTTGCGCATTTGGGACATGGGTACCAGGGCGCCTGGAATGACAGCCAACGCCGGGGCTGCGGGTTGACGGGGTGCGGGGACCGCAACTGGAGTCGCCGTGCGGTGCTCGACGAAATCGAGGATGTCCTGCTTGGTGACGCGGCCGCCGGCGCCGGTGCCGCTCACTTTTGCGAGATCCACATTGTGCTCGCGGGCGAGTTTGCGGACAAGCGGGGAGGAGCGGACATCGGAATCTTCTTCGTCTTGGGGCGCGCTGGCGGCGTGTGCGGGCGGGGGAGCCGGAGCTTCCTTTTTTGCGGACGCGGGAGCGGCGGGAGCAGGAACAGCGGGTTTGGCCGGAGCGGCAGCGGACGTGCCACTGCCGTCGCCGATCACACCGACAACGGTGTTGACCTGAACGGTGTTGCCTTCGGAGACTTTGATTTCCTGAAGAATTCCGCTGGCGGGCGCAGGGATTTCGGCGTCGACCTTGTCGGTGGAAATCTCGAACAGAGGTTCATCGCGCTGGATCTTGTCACCGGGCTTTTTCAGCCACTTCGTGATGGTTCCTTCGAAAATCGATTCGCCCATTTGGGGCATGACTACGTCAGTCGGCATAGTTCCCTTTCCATGAAGCCCTGCGCAAATGGCGGGTGGAGAGCAAACAAACATTATAGCGAAGCAGGGAGTGACTTCGGGCGCAGAGCGCAAGGATCTGCGCGGACTGTGCGTTTGTGCAAAGGCGTTGTACGAGATTGGCTGTTCACGCCTGAAGTGGAGCGTGCTTTTTCTTCGCGGCCGTGGTCAATTGGCGCAAAACATCGATAAATGCAGTTGTGGCGCAGGAAAGTGTCCGGTCGCGGCGGTAGGCCAATCCCAGTTCTCGGAAAAGTTCCGCATCCTCAAGGTCAATCAGTTTGACTCGGCCGGACGCCACTTCATCGCGGGCGAATGACGCGCTGATGATAGACACTCCGAGGTCGGCGGCCACAAAACTCTTGATCATGCCGATGCTGGGTAGTTCCATGCGCACTTGCAGTTCGTCGCGATAAGGGCGGAACAGCTTATCCATGAGCCTTCGAGTATGGCCTGTCTTAGGGAGCAGCAGGGGATGTTTGACGATATCGTGGACGGACGCGGTTTTGTGCTTGGCCAGGGGATTTCTGGGGCTCACCATCAGCATCAGCTTGTCGCGAAACATGGGTTGGATTTCCAAGCTCGCGGACTGGATGGGTAAAGTCAGAAAGCCCACTTCGATGGAACCGTTCTCTAGCTTTTCCGTAATTTTGTAGCTGAAATTCCGGTAGATGTTGATCTGAACGGGCGGGTAGAGCCGGCAGTATTCCGCAAACACCTCCGGCAAAACGTAGAGGCAGGTCGCCTCGTTGGCACCGACGCGAAGCGTGCCGCGGGGCGTACGGCTATGGTCCGCCACCGCCATCAGCGATTCCTCGCGCAGCAGTTTCAGCCGCTCCGCATAATCATAAAACACTTGTCCGGCCGGGGTCAGCTTGACGGTCTTGCCCGAGCGGTCGAGGAGGCGATCGCCATACTCCTGCTCCAACTGGCGGATTTGGGCGCTGACCGCCGATTGGGAGCGGAAGACTTTCTCTCCGGCGCGCGAAAAGCTGCCCTGTTTGGCCACTTCCAGAAACGTGATGAGCTGATCGAAATCCATTGAGTTTATGCCGGATTATAATGGATTTAGCAGGTTTCGCGGGAAATTAGGCTGAATTCGCCCGGAAACCCCAGAAATTCTGAAATTCGCATTCTTTGTATCGAAATTCTGAGTTTTACTTTCCGGCGTAAATGGCAGTAACTAATAGGTTGCAGAAGTGTGTTCCTGAGCCGAAGTGCACGCCCCCGTAGCCTTTGCGGGCAAAGTCCCCACTCAAGAACAACTGATCCGCGGGCGGCGGAGTATGCGCAGAAGATGCCGATGACGACGCGTCGGAAAACAACGAATGTTCCTCCACCCGCCGCGGGTCTGTACCATCCTGCGCAAGAGCATGACGCCTGCGGAATCGGATTCGTGGCCCACGTTCGCGGCCACAAGAGTCACGACATCGTAAGCAAGGGAATCCAGGTGCTGCTCAACCTGGCGCACCGCGGGGCGTGCGGATGCGATCCCGAGACTGGCGATGGCGCCGGCATTCTCCTTCAGATTCCACACCAATTCTTTGCGCGCAAGTGCGTCCAGTTGGGTTTCGAACTGCCTGTGCCCGGCGCTTATGGTGTGGGCATGACATTTTTGCCGGTCGAGAAACATCAGCGCTTGCAATGCGAGGGAGTTCTGGAACGCATTGCGCGGGAAGAGGGATTGACGGTACTCGGCTGGCGCGATACGCCTGTCAAAGC
>JBEKWX010000356.1:0-4229 GCA_049512675.1 Terriglobales bacterium
TGGTCGAAAAAACTTTGCGCTAGGATGCCCTATAAACGACCTTCTCGGTTCGGGTAGACATTTTCTATCCCCCAAATTTCGGCTGTTTTGAGAAAAATGGACTTTTTCAACAGCCACGCCTGATTTCGACAGTTATCCTGCAAGAGCAGAATTGACTTCTGCAAATCGTGGGGAGATTCAGGGTCAGATGACAGTTAGGGTTGGCAGACGCCGAAGTCCTTGGCCACCTCTGTTGCTTCCCTTGTCGGCGCCCTTCGACTTTGCTTTCTTACCCCGTAATTTCATTCGATCGCCCGACTTAATGCCTGTCATGTTGCCAGTAAGCGAATAAACTTGCCCGTCTTTTTCGTCGGTGACGCTCATCCCGTTCTCTCGCGAGACGACACAGCCCGTAATCGCTCGCTTCTTCGAATAATGAACGGCCACAAGGACAGTGACCACCACGCCCGCAAGCGCTGCCACGACTCCGATCACGATGTCGTTGCCGTTTGACTTCAGCGAATCTGCGCGAGCGGGCGTGGAGAGGGCCGCCCCCAACGCGATAAACAGAACTACCGAGACATATTTCGAGGTCATGATGTCCTCCTTAAATGTGAGTGGCCTTGATTGATGCTGGACGACCGCTGCCGACGATACGGCTTCGAAAGCCAGAACCTGAAGGGGTTCGGACGTGTCCGGAAGCCTGCGCCTAAACAGGCGCCATTGTCAAGCGCACGAATCGGCTCACGCCCGGCTTGCGGCTTTTTCCGATAATCTCGCCCCGAATTGACGCAAACTGGGTTTAGCGGGACAATGGCAGCCGCTCTTAAGGCAAGGATGAAATTTCGGTTGACCGTTCCTCACTAACTCGTCAATGAGGGCCGTCATGAACAGCTTGAGACTAGTCGTCGGCTTCCTCTTTCTCATTTTGTGCGTAGGGGACGCCACGCCCGAAACCAAGGATGAAGCCCTGGATTTCAAATTGGGCCCGGAATGGCTGGCTGCGCATCATGCTAATGCCAATGGGTATACGATCCTCGAATTTGTTCGCCAGGGCGACGACATCAATAGCTGGAAGGAATTGGTGACGATTCAAAAGTTTGTTGGATCAAGTAAATCCCCCGAAGAGACACTGAACCACCTGAAGAAGCTGCGCGAAAAGGAGTGCCCGGGCGCAACAGAGTGGAATGTAATCGAAAAAAATGAAAACAGCATTTTATATGAATGGCAGGTAAAGCCATGCCGCGGTTGGCCTGAGCAGCACGAAATCGCGAGGATCATTCGCGGAAAACACGACCTGTATTTTCTTCATTACGCCGCCAAAGTACACGAAATCGCGCCAGAAACACGGGAGCAGTGGATCAAGACGCTTTCGAGCGCCACCATCACCATCAATTCCAAGGCCGATCCGCTTGACCCTCTGTCAGAAAGCAAAGATGTGGACGAGGTTGTTCCGTTTGTCATCGAGAAGGTCATCGCTGCACTGAAACCCGCCATGGAAAGCGAAGGATGCAATATTGCGGAGGAGACCGCCAATCGCATCGAGTGCAAGCGCGCTCGCAGGTTTTCCGGAGCTGCGCCGAGCTCTGGTGGTGAGAGCGTAACTGCCATTCTGGAAGCAACCGGAGAGCAGACCCGAGTCCGTATCTCGACGGGCAAGGGGTTCTATGGGCGCTTAGGAAAAACCAACTGGTCGATGCCAATTTACCAGAAAATGATGAATGGCCTGCAGGCCCAGCAAAAGCCAAAAGAGGCCACATCGCAAGTTGCCGGGGCATCCGAGGTGACGTCTGGAAACCTTCAGGACCAGACTCCGATAGCTTTCTCGAACTGGGGATACAATCCTGCACCCGGTGCTCACCTCGAGTTGGTAGAGATAGAGCGAAAGAATGTTAAAAGGGGCACACAAGTAACGTACCGCTTCGAAACATTCGGATTCCCGGCGGGAAAAACTTATATGTTGTGGATAATGCAATCGGGGGATCACAAAGCGTACCCGATTCAGGGCCCTTACTCAGTTGACGCGACGGGAAAGCTTGTCTGTCGGGAGCAAACGCAACCTGCCCATTCACGTTGCTTTGCTCTCGAAAACGTGAGAACTTTCGTCGATGGCTACCACAAAGGGGAACCGGCAGATTACTTGGTCGTATCCACCGATGGAATGGTTCGGGCCTATGCGCGCGCCTACCCTTTCCCGATCCAGGCCCAGGACGGAAAATGCACTTTGCACGTCGAGCTCGAAAACACCAAATTCACTTCGTTTGTCATTCGGGGAGCCGGGTTCGAACCAGGCGAGAAGGTGACCACATCATCCAGTTTCGGAAATGACGCCACCGCAGGCACTGAACAGGCTTCTTCACTGGGAGAATTTGCCGCGCCAGTTCACGCCGACGTGCCAGGAAAGAATTCCGGATCAGCCACGTTCGCTGCTACCGGACATTCGTGCCATCCCACTGTCACTTATGAATGGGGTAAAGCAGCCAAAGAGATACAGTGATCGGTCTTGCGAGATGTCGGACGGCAGAACTTCGTCCATTGCCGAAACCTCCATAGTTCTCTTGCGTATGATAACTGTTGCTAAATCGCGATAGCACTCATTGACCCGGACCGGTCATTTCTCAATGAGTGCTTACGCCTGGTTACGACAGTTAACGCCATGAACTACAATCCGGGCGATGTCTTCAACATCCCATGGTGCCATCAGGGTTTCGGATTTGTTGGAAAAAAAACGGAAAATTTCGACGTGTGGCGAACTAATGCATAAGCATTAGTCTAGTGAACAGGTCCATGTGGGGACTTGTAAAGAATTCACGAAAGGTTTAAATTGTTTGAGCGCCGCGACCTGATCCTCCCCCCAGACCAGGCGCTATCAGACCCAGGAGGATCCAAAAATGAAAAAGCTCGGATTGGTGTTGCTAACAATCACCCTCATTCTCGGGGGAATGGCTGTAGCGCAAGACAACAGCGTGTTTTTCACCACCTACTATTCCAACGCGAATACAAGTGGTGCGCCGGATGCGACCGTTCGCATCGTCAACGATGGCAACACAGATGGTAACCTATACGCGGACATCTACGTGCTCGATGACAGCCAAGAACTACAAGAATGTTGTGGCTGCGTTGTGTCGAAAGATGGTTTGCTCTCAGAGTCAGTGGATAGTAACCTCACGGCCAACTCCCTAACCGCGAAGACAAACACACGTGGCGTCATCAAGATCTTTTCGGATGCCAATCCTACTGGTTGGGCCGCTGTCGGCGCCGTCAGTTCGAAGGCCGGACTACGGGTATCGGCGACGCACGTACAGGCTGCGTATGGTGGAACCTACGCCCTAACCGAAACCAATGGCAACGACGCGAACCTCGGGTCGGTGGAAAAAGCTCTGCTGCCTGAAGAGTGCGGCTTCATAGTAGGCACCGAAGACGAAGCCGGCCTGGGCAGCGGAAGGGGCACATGCTCCTGCACGCCGGAAGACTGGGACTTCTAGTCGAAAGCAATGGCTTCCGACTTGAAGGGCGGTTGAGGCCGCACGATGGCTGAAGTAGCTTCGTAAGGGGGCTCTTCGGCCGGGTCAAATCCAAACATCCGGGATAGTGCTGTTGCGCACTTCCTACTAAAACGGCCCGGGAGTTTTTCCCGGGCCGTTTGCTTAGTTCGATTGGAGAGTTTACTGGATTCCCGACTTCGGACATAATTCGCTGCTATGACCTCTCCCTCAGATCGAGAACGACGCCAGCATGAGCGTTACCCGCAGGTGCTTAAAGTGCATGCACGGAGTTTGCTATCGGGTCAGACGGCGAGTGTCCCGCCAAAGGAATTTGACGGTCACATTCAGAATCTGTGCAACGGCGGCGCTTGCATCCTTAGTTCGTATCCCCTGCAAGCGGACACGTTCCTGTGCTGCGATTTGTCTATGTTCGATGCCCCGGTTTCTATTCCCACGCTCATGCAGGTGCGATGGACTGCCAAGCGCGGAAACGAATCTGCGAGCTACATCAGTGGCCTTCATTTTGTTGCCTAAGAGCCGGGCATCCCAGACGATTGTGGGCCTGAAATTATCAATGAGACGCCTGTTAACAAAGGTTGTCCACAACCGCTTACGATTGTGTAGCGTTTCTGGTGTTTCCAGTTATGACTTAGTGCCACGATATCGATCGCTGGCCCAGGTATAGGCGCGCATGGCCGCAGGCAGTCCGAGAGTACTTACTGCCAGCACGGCTACATGATTGATCTCGTCCGGTGTGATTCCGGC
>JBEKWX010000357.1:0-7874 GCA_049512675.1 Terriglobales bacterium
AAAATAATGCGGAATTGAAACGGCAAATGGACGTAGAGGATCGGAATGTCGAGCGCCGATGCGTGTGTGACCGCATACACGCGGGGCTTTGAATTATCGATCTTATCCATGTCCATGCCGATAACTTTTACCGGCGACAGAATGGTTTTCATGATGAGCCACGACCAGAAGCGGGCAAGATTGTGCTGCATGCGCCCATCGCGCTCGAACAGCGAGCAGATCAGAGAAAGTGTGCCCAGAATCAGGGTGTAGGCCCAGATCAGCGGAGAAAGAATGAAATATGAGCGCAGGCGGCTGAGCCAGCCGTGGCGCTTGAGGGGACGAACTGCCGGCCGCTCTTCAGACCACGTAGGGACAGCCGATCCCTGCTGTTCAGCCGAGCGCAGCTCGGCCAGCTCTTTTTCCGGCTCTGCGGTTGTGGCGATCTTGTTCAAGGATTCTTGTTTCCTGCAAAAGAGTAGAGACGCGGTTTGCCGCCTCTGCTGCCCGGACAGAGACGGGGCAAGCCCCGCCTTTACGCTTAGATGCGCACGCCCAGCGTCCGCATCGCCTCTCCCACAATGTATATCGAACCGGTAACCACGACCAAGCCGCCCGATCCGGCAACCTCGCGCCCCCGGCTCAGGGCCGACGCTACATCCTCGGTTTCTTCAATATCCATGCCCGCTGCCACACGCGCCGCTGCCTGGCGAATCTCGTCCGGGCTCGCCGAGCGCGGGTTGTTGGCGTGGGTCAAGATCACTCGCCCGGCAATCGGAAACAAAATCTCGGTAATTTCCCGCACCGCTTTGTCCCGCATCACGCCAAACACCATCGTGATCTCGCGGCCGCTTCCCAGGTTGGGGTATGCAACCGAAAGCGTCGACCGCAACGCCCACGCCCCGGCCGGATTGTGCGCCACATCGAGCACATACTCGGGATTGTCTCCGACGGCTGGCACCACTTGGAAACGCCCCGGCCATTGCGTTTCGCGGATGCCTCGTGCGATCGTCTCCGGCGTAATCTGAACTATCCCTTGGTTGTGCAGTTCCTCTGCCGCCGCGATCGCCAGCGCAACGTTGCGCAGTTGATGGCGTCCCACCAGCGGCGACTCGACCAGAATAGTCTCACCGCGGACTTCCAGCGGATACCGTTGCCCGCAGCGGCCGGATTCGGGCCATTTACCACTCAGGTACTCATCGCTTCCCGGCGACACTGGCGGCACGTACGGCACGGCATTCACCGCACGCGCGCCTACATCCAAAATTGTGTTTCCGATCACGTTGTTGGCGTCCGGCAATTGCGGCAGCGTAACCACGACTCCGCCCGGCCGGATGATTCCAGCTTTTTCGCCCGCGATCTCGGCCACCGTTTCGCCCAGATACTTCTGATGATCGAGCGCGATGTCGGTGATGATGCTGAGGCGCGGCTCGACCACATTGGTCGCATCCAGACGCCCGCCTATGCCGACTTCAAGCACAACCATGTCGGGCCGGCTGCGGGCGAAATACTCAAAGCCCATCGCGGTCAACATCTCAAAAAAGCTGGGATGCCACGGCAGATCGCCTTCCCCAACCAGCCGCTCGGCGGTGCGGTCGACCACGTCATGGAGCAGCGCGAAATCGTCGTCGTCGATCGGCTTGCCATTCAGGCGAATCCGCTCATTAATGCGAACCAGATGCGGCGATGTATAGAGTCCTGTCTTCAGCCCGGAAGCCTGCAGGATGGACGCCAGAGTGGCGGCCGTCGAACCCTTGCCGTTGGTGCCGGCGATCAGCACAGTTGGAAAGCGATGTTCCGGATGCCCCAGTGCCGCCAGCAGCACGCGTATGTGCGCCAGATCGAACTTGTGCGACGGCGTCTGCGCCAACTCGTGGCCCAACGCATACATCTGCGCAAGTGCGGTTTCGTAGGACAAGTCGTCGTTCGCTGTTCGTCGTTCGCTATTCGCGACGGCGGACACATTCAGGGTAGCAAGTCCGGCCTAGGGTTTCGACTGTTTCTCAGCGGACGGCGGAGGATCGACATTAAAACGTCCCCACGTGCCCCGACGATGGAAGCGATGGTTTTCGCGAACGGCGAATAGCGAACGACGAACAGCGTTGTCGCTAGCGACTTCCTACGCCGCCTGCACCATAAAATCCAGCGCCCGCGTGATGTAGCCCTTCAAATCCTTGCGCACGACCACGGCATCGAGCATTCCGTGTTCCAGGAGAAACTCGGAGCGCTGGAAGCCTGGCGGCAGCTTCTGCCGGATCGTCTGCTCAATTACTCGCGGCCCGGCGAAGCCAATCAGCGCACCGGGTTCGGCGATGTTCAAATCGCCCAACATGGCAAACGATGCGGTAACTCCGCCCGTGGTGGGATCGGTTAAAACCGAAATATACGGGACCCGCGCCGCGTCCAAACGCGCCAGCGCGGCCGAGATCTTCGCCAACTGCATCAGGCTGATCACGCCTTCCATCATGCGCGCGCCGCCCGATGCCGAAACGATAATAATCGGCGTCCGCGTTTCCATCGCCTTCTCAATCGCCCGCGTGATGGTTTCACCCACCACCGCTCCCATGCTCCCGCCGATGAACGAATATTCCATCGCGCTCACAATCACCGCACGGCCGTTCAGTTTGCCCTGGGCATTGATGACCGCGTCTTTCAGGCCCGAGTCAGTCTTCGCCTGCTTCAGACGTGAGGAGTACGCCTTCAGGTCCACAAACTTCAAAGGGTCGGTGGAGGCCAGATTGCTGTCGAAAACTTCGTATTGGTTGTTGTCGAGAAGTTGCGCCAGGCGGGCGCGCGCGTCGATGCGAAAGTGCTTGCCGCACTTCGGGCAGACGTTAAGATTCTCTTCCAGATCCTTCTTCCAGATAATCTGGCGGCAGTTGTCACACTTAACCCACAGCCCCTCGGTGCGCACTCTCTTCTCGCCCGAAGTGTCCAACTCGCCGGATTGTCGCTTGAACCAAGCCATAGCTGATCGGGTCATCGGGTGATCGGGTCATCGGGCTATCTGAAATCCCGATTCATCCGACGCTGTAATACTCGATCAAGCCATGGCGACCAGGTTGAGATCGCCCGATCACCCGATGGCCCGATCACCCGATCCTAGTACTCGATTCCTCTCTGCGCCATCACGCCCTTCTCGTAGGCGTGCTTTATCTGCCGCATTTCCGTCACCGTATCGGCGAGTTCGACAATTGTCGGATGCGCGTTCCTTCCGGTCAAGATGACGTGCACCATCTCCGGCTTCTGTTTCAGAGACTCCACCACTTTTGCCGGGTCCAGCATGCCATAGCTGATCGCGTAATTGATTTCATCGAGCACCACCAGGTCCCATTCGCCGGACTGGATCGCTCTCTCGGCTTCGGCCCAGGCCTCTTCCACCATCCGCACATCTTCGGGGTCTGGTTTCTCGGAGCCCACTTTCACGAAGCCGCGTCCCATCTGCTTCAGGATGAACTTGTCGCCGAAAGCCTTGACCGCATCCAGTTCGCCGTAATGCCACGAACCCTTCAGAAATTGCAGCATCAGGACGCGCATCCCCTGTCCAACCGCCCGCAGCGCCGTCCCCATGGCCGCGGTAGTCTTCCCCTTGCCCGGCCCGGTATTCACGATGATGAGTCCACGCCGCAGATCCGACATAAGGGCGAATGTCCGTGGCTGTTGAAAAAGTCCATTTTTCTCAAAACAGCCGAAATTTGGGGGATAGAAAATGTCTACCCGAACCGAGAAGGTCGTTTATAGGGCATCCTAGCGCAAAGTTTTTTCGACCATTTACCATTTTCTAGTGAGGGAGTTTTTCAACAGCCACGTCCGATTGTACGCGGATGGGAACGGGCGTGCCAGACGCACAAACAAGAAGGCGGACGGTTTTGGCTTCCGTCCGCCTCAAGTCAAACGGGGGAGTAGATCTTCTACGGCATTTCGACCACTCGTTGCAGTTTAGGATGATCTTCGCCCTTCGCTGCGCCCGGGTCCTCGGCGCCCAGCAAGCGCGCTGCAATCCGCAAAGCGTCCACCTCTTTCCGGATCCGCATCAGTTCCTGCTCTTTCATTCGTAGTATGTCGTACGGGTTTTTCATTGGGGGAGGGCCTCGCTAGCAAATTCAGACTTGGTTCCCATGTCAATTACAACGATAAGCCAGTCTCGCCCCCGTGGGAAGCTGCCAGAAGTGCATCGGGGTGTGGAAATCGAATCGGGATCGTGGGGCTGACTGGCCGCTGCCCCGTTACCATTAAGTTAATGTCCCAAATGATAGGGGTGATTCGCAAGAATAGTAAAAGCACGATAAAGCTGCTCGACCAGAACCACGCGCGCCAGCTCGTGGGGCAGTGTCATCTTTCCCAGGGACAGCGTAAAGCCGGCACAGCGCCGCGCTTCGTCACTGAAGCCGTCGCTCCCGCCAATCGCGAATAGCAGCGGGGTCGCATTCACCTGCTCGCGCCTCAGAAACTCAGCTAACTCTTCGGATGAAAGCTGTTTCCCCCGCGAATCGAGCAGAACCAGCTTGTGCCGCTCTTTCTTCTGCTTCTGCTGCCCCTCACCCGTCGCCAGCGACAAAATTGCGGCTTCGTCCTTTAATGCAAGGCCCGCAACCTCAGCATAGCGCGAGATCCGTTTCAAATACTCCTCGGTCAGAGCCTGGATCGCCGGCTCCTTCGTCTTCCCGATCCATGCCACCTTGATCTTCACAATCTTTCGGTCTCCGACTGCGATCACTGGGACTGCGATCACCGGGACTGCGATCAATGGAGCGACGGGCGTCTCGCCCGTCCAGAGGGATGCCTGCCGGTGGCGGGCGGCGACGCCCGGCGCTCCATAAACCCACTCAGGCTTTGCCCGACGCCAGAACAATGTCGGCGCCGAACCGGATTTCATCTCCCACGCGATAGCGCTCGATCGCCGCCGTCGCCTCAGCGCGGATCGCCAGCCACTCCTCCGCCCGCACTCGTTCCAGCATCGGCCGGAATGGAGCTGCCACGGCGCAAGCGTACTCGAAAACTTCTTCCCCGTCTCCCGCCCAGGTCCACGGCAAATTGCGAGTCGACTCCTCTACCTGGTGAAATCCCGTGGCGCTCAACACGCTCGAGAGAGAGCCTTCAACAGAGAATCGAAAAGGATCGGCCCCTCCCGGTGGAAGCATGGCGCCGCCAACGTGCCGGTGCACAATCTTCATCGTGGTTTGCCAATAAGGTTGTTCCATCGGGCCCCAAACGGCGAAGCAGGCTCGAGCTCCCGGCTTCAACACGCGGTGCAGTTCCGTCAGCGCTCGTTGGGCATCGCTGAAAAACATCATCCCAAAGCGGCAGGAGGCAAGATCGAAGCTTTGGTTGTCAAACGGCAGTTGGTGCGCGTCGGCCTGCTGGGTCGTGAAGTTTAGGAGTTTCTTGTTCCGGGCGCGCTCGGCGGCAATGTCGAGCAATTCCGAACTTTGATCCACCGCTGTCACCAAACCCCGGGGACCGACGCGTTGCGCCAGACTGATCCCAGGTTCGCCGGTGCCGCTGGCCAGATCGAGAACCAGCATGTCAGGCAACGGACGCGAGTATTCCACCAAAGCTTCCGTGACCGCGTTGCCCAGCAAAGCTGATTTCGCCTTCCACTTTTCCGTGGCCACCAGGCGGTAAGAGGAACTCCATGGGGCTGGATTCGAAGCGGACACTTTAGGCCTTCTTTTTACGCGTCTTCTTGGGTGCCGAGGAATCGGTTTTGGCAGTTGTGGATTTAGCGGTCGTTGATCCGGCAATCGATCTGGCAATCGCGGTCCGCCGCGGCTTAGGCTTCGCCATCAATTCCGCCGGCTCCAGCCGCTTGGCCGACTTCCACAGGCGTTCCAGATCGTAGAACTGGCGCGCTTTCTCGGAGAAAACATGGACGACGAAGTCCACGTAGTCGAGCAGCACCCACTCCGCCTGTTTGTAGCCCTCGGAGTGTGTCACGCGCAGCCCGAGTGCCTCCAGGCGCTCGTCCACCGCGTCGGCAATCGCCTGGATCTGCCGGGGATTGGTCCCGCTGCACATCACAAAGTAGTCGGTGAAGGCTCCCGAATCTTTTTCCAGTTCGAGGACCGTGACATTGTCAGCTTGTTTGTCCTGGCAGGCGAGGATGGCTTCACACACTTGAAGTTTGAGGTCGTTCTTTTTCTTCATACCGGATCATTGATTGTAACCCGCCCGGTGTAGAGACGCGGCTTGCCGCGTCTCAGTTGCCGCGACCCACCACAACCCACGCAGGGACAGGCGCCTAGCTTTCTACTTGTCGAGTCGCTTCCCACGGTAGAGTCCGTGCTTCTTTATGTAATCCGCCACTCGCGGGTCCAGCCATCGTGCCAGCGGCTTGCCGTGCGCCGCCGCCGCTCGAATCGCGGTCGCAGAGACG
This sequence comes from Terriglobales bacterium, assembly GCA_049512675.1. GTDB lineage: Bacteria > Acidobacteriota > Terriglobia > Terriglobales > Acidobacteriaceae > Acidiflorens. The sequence goes on from JBEKWX010000357.1 coordinate 6,356, forward strand.
CTCTCGTGAACGCCTTCGAGCAAGTGCAGCGTGACCCCGGGAAGAACCAGGTCGCCCTTGGCTGCCTGCTTATGAAACGGACGAATCACCGCCGCCGGAGGACGCAAGTCTTCCGGCAGAGACTCGGCCACATCCCGCAACGAATATCGCGGACGGCTAGCCACGATGAAATCGCATTCCCCCAGCAGCGCCCGCGCCTCGCGCCATTTCGCAATGTCCTTGAAAGCGTCCATTCCAATCAGAAAGAATAGCCGGTCCGATTTCTTGAGGGTTTGCTTCAGGCGTCGAACCGTATCGATCGAATAATTCGTGCCCTCTGCCCACTCTGGCGCCTCCAGCAGCGACGGCACGAATCTTTGTTCGTCCTGCGTCGCCAGCGCCACCATGGCATAACGATGGATGAACGCCGTGACCAGCGGTTTCTGTTTGTGCGGAGGAACATTCGCCGCCACAAACAGCACCTGCCGCAGAGCGTAGTGGTTGGCGGCGGCCTGGGCCAGTGCCAGGTGTCCGCGATGTATGGGGTCGAAGCTGCCGCCGAAAAGGCCGATATTCATTCCGTGCTCCCGCCCGGTTTTTCCTGCCTGATCTTCACTGTAATGCCCCGTTAGTTTCGTCGTTTGCCCGACATTGTTGCAAGGCGTGTTGCAAGCCCTGTTGCTCGATTATGTTCCCCGCTCGTCTTTTTGTACCAGCGGGTTTTGCGGAAGGCGGCATCTGCGGTTAGGCTGTGATCAAGGCGTTTCCTTTCTCCTGAAGTTGCTCCTAGATGGGGGGTAGGTGTACTTCTGGCCACTGGGCCGCCGGGAAAATGCGGTGGACTGCCGTAACTCGCTGTGCGCGTGGTCGGCGCATAGCATGAACCTATGCGAATGAAATTCCCCCTCATCCGCAGCTTGGCCGTAGCTCCGGCACGCGCTCCTATCCTGCGCTACGGTGTCGCTCTCCTGAGCACCGTCCTGGCGCTGATCCCAACCTTGTTCTTGGCCGACGTCGCAGAGAGCCGCCTCGTCATGTTCGCCGTCGCCGTCATGGTCAGTGCCTGGTACGGGGGATGGAAGCCCGGACTCGCCGCCACCTCTTTTGCGCTCACCGTCAGCGCCTACTATTCGCTCACCGGAGAACAGACTGCAAGCGAGTATCGCAAGACGATCGCCCACCTCGCTCTGTTCTTCGCCGTGGCCCTGCTCATTTGCTGGTTCAACGCCGCCCTCCGCGCCACCCAGGAGAGCTTGCGCCGCTCCGAGAGTAATTTTCGCTCGCTGGTGATGAACGCGCCCTACGGCATCTGCCGCTGCAACACCCTCGGAATCCTGCAGGACGCAAACCCAGCTCTGGTGGCTATGTTTGGCTATAACAGCGCCGCCGAGCTCATGGGCAGGCATCTGGGAAGCCTCTACGCCGATGCCCAGCAATGGTTTCAAACCGCCGATTATTTTCACGCCCGCAAGGAATTCAACAACGTCACCACGGAGTGCGTGCGCAAGGATGGCGCAGCCATCGTCACGCGCATTTCCGG
>JBEKWX010000358.1:0-4195 GCA_049512675.1 Terriglobales bacterium
GGCGGAGTGACGCCTTTGGTTCATACCACACGAGAATCAGCAAAGGCACCAACAGTGCCGCTCCTGCCCCAAAGATCTGGTCTTTGAGAAACGGAAGATTCACGGCAAGCTGCCGAAGCTGAGCGCGCAAGTCAAAGGCCGGATGGCTGCGCTTGTCAAACCGAGCCGCATCGTACCAGGGCGCATAGGTGACCCCTTCGATCGAGGGAAGACGGAAAACACGCGGTGAATCCAGCGCGATGGAACCGGGATAAAACGGAAGTGGTGCATAGCCATACGAAACCTTCATCCACGTTTTCGTTTCTGGTCCATTCACGAACCAGGCATAGTTCCATCTGCCGCTGTCTCCGGCAGTGAAGTGGCCGACTGTCCGTGACAGGATGGCTACGAAGGGTGACACCAATAGCACAAAAACTATAATGGCAGTAATCGGTCCTCGAAGGATGCCAGAGCGAAAACCCTGGACCAGCATTGCTCCGAGGACAAACACTGCAAAATACAACAGAATGGCCTTGGCGTAGTAACCAAGGGCCAGCAACAGGCCTAGCCATACATATGCTGCGATGCTGTGTTGCTGGTTATCGTTTAGCTTGAAGTTGAGCTTGAACAGGACAGCGGCAATGGCGAAGACAATCGTGGCTACCAGGATGTCGGGGGTTACTTCGTCCACATTCCAGATAAAGTTCACAACGAACAACAAATACCCGAGCCCAATCCAGACCAAGGGGCTGGAATAAGGAATTGAACTCCCTTCGCCGTTGATCCGCTTACTCCAGTCCGCAAGTGCACTCCAAAACCTGCTGAACGTGTACACGGCAGCAGCATAGAGTGCAAAATTAAGCGTCCGGGCCATGGCAAATTCGGTATGAATCCCGGGGTGAAAAAACCGCAGACCGATCGCCAGAAGCCACGAGTACAACGGTCCCCAATATCCATTTACGGCCGCGTGCCAGTCGTGGCGAAGGTAGGAGCGGGCGACGTCCAGGTAAGCAAGGCCATCAGCTCCAACAGGCAAATTATGGCCAGCGAAGGCACAGCGCGCTCCCATGAGCAGCACAACAACCTGACATATTCTTTCAAAGCCCAGCACTTTGGGCGCAAATCGGGACGATGTTTCTTCTGACAACGTGGGATGGGTGGCCATCATCGCTTCGCTTACGCAGCGCACCAATGCGTGTTGTTGGCGCAGGCTCCGCAGGTTTGATTTTACCCTGAGACTCACTCGAGACCTGAGGTGTGATGAATTAGAGTCCCCACACTGACAACATTACGCCAGGGATTCCCGTTCCCTATGCCTACACGGGCTGGACTGGTCGGCTAATCTTTTTCCAGTTGAATCGCTTCCAGTCGACTCTTTTCCAGTCGATTCTGGTGCGGAGGAGGGAGAGGATCAGCATGAATAGGCAGATTTCCAGCAATCCTCGTGAGGCGGTAAGAATGGATTCGGATCGTTTGGGCAGTAGGGAGAAGCGTCCGTAGACGAATTCTATGTGGACCCAGTAGACGAGGAGAGACGTCTGGCCCAGTTGAATTAGTGGGCTGAAGCCAAGAGTTCCGAGGCCCCAACGGCACCAGGCATAACTCAGGAAGCAGATTACTAACAACATGCCTATGCGCATCATTAGAAAGTTAGGGCTGGTGTGCCAATAATCATAAGTCGGGTAAAGATAGAAGGAAGAGTGATCTAGCTGGCGCGCTGCGAGGATGGCTACAGCTCCTATGCCTGCGAACAGAGTTAGAGTTTCCACGGTTTGGTTGCGGGCTTGGTCACTGAAGAGAATGAATCCGGCCGCCAAGCCGGCGAAGGCGAAGGCAGCCCAGGGGAATAGGGGGAAGAGCCAGGGCTGGGGGGCTCCGAGATTGTGGCATCCATTGATGTAGGACTCGAGCGGCCAGGGCAGCCAGGTTGGTCGCCAGGTGGTGTAGAGGGGCGGAGTTAGCAGGGCGATTAGAGCCGCGGCGGCGATGGCAGCGGCTATCATCGGAAATCGGGAGTGGCTCTGGCCGCCGGCAACTGCCGAGCTACTCCACCCCGTCAAGCCATCACCGGGCTTGCCGGGTGCCCCGGTACGCCCGGCTTGGACGGGCGAGGACGCCCGTCCCCAGACATGCAGGACCATGCCGCAGGTTAGCGCCATCAGGACCATGGATAGGCCGATTATGTTCAGGACGTCCACTCGGAGTAAGTCGGACCATGGGGCCCATCCCCAGGCTATTAGAAATTCTTGCAGGCGGAAGAGGAGTCCGAAGGCGAAGATTTCGGCGCCACGGCGGAGCATGGCGCGGGTTATTTCGGCGGGCGTCAGCCCTTTGCGAATGAGTTTGTCGGTGACCAAGGCGAAGGAAACTCCGGCTAGAAAAAGAAAGAGGGGCGCGGGCAGAGTGCCGAGGAGTTGCGATCCTTTGAGGAAGCTGGTTTTGCGTGCGGTGCCGCCCAGCCATGCGTCGTAACAGTGCGTCTGGAACATCAGGACGCAGGCCAGGCCGCGCATCCAGTCGATCCAAGCGAGACGGGAAGAAGGGGCCGCGGCCACGGACGAGAGTGTAACGTGCGAGCGGGGGTGGGGCCAAGGATAAAGGCGGACGGGCGAGAGCGCCCGTCTCTCCATCGACGGTTCGTATTGCGCTTCTTTTTGCGCTGCTGTGCGGCGATGTTGCTGCTTGGCATGCTAGCATTTTCGGGGAAGGACTCTACCGTGAAACGCAGGTTTGGTATCGGCCCGGTTTTTTTGAGTCTGCTGATCGCGGGTTGTATCTCGACTCTGGCATTCGCCAGGGATGAGCCTAAGTGGATCGAAGTGCATTCCACGCATTTTTCCGTGCTTACCGATGCGGGGGAAAAGCGCGGGCAGGAAGTTGCTTTGCGAATGGAGCAGATGCGGGCGGTTTTTGGAGAGCTGATACTGAAAGACAAGCTGAACATGTCGGTGCCGATCACCGTCATCGCGCTTAAGAGCGACAAGCAATACGGCCTGCTTGCTCCAGCGAAACAGAGCACGGCGGCCGGGTTTTATGTGCCGGGGTGGGATCGGGTTTATATCGTCCTGAATCTCTTTGACGCCGATCCGTGGCACGCGGTGGCGCATTCGCTGGCGCACTATCTTTTGAATTACAACTATCCTCCGGTACAGGGATGGTTTGACGAAGGGCTGGCGGAATACTTTGGATCGATCTATATCGGCAAGGAAGTGGAGATTGGAGGCGATCCGGAACTGCAATCGGAGTGGCACGAAGACATCTTCGATTTTATGCGGCGGGACCCGAATGTGCCGCAGTCGCTGACGCAACTGGTGAGTTCGCCTGTATGGCTGTCGATGGTGGACCTGTTCACGATGAAGCATGACGAATCGGGGATGCGCGAGGGGACGCACAACACGCTGTACTATGCGCAGGCTTGGATGGTCGTCCACTATCTGCTGAACAAGAACAAAATGCCGCAGGCGGGAACTTACTTCGATCTGGTGTTGAATCAGAAAGTGCCGGTGGAGAAGGCGATGGTGCAGGCGTTTGATATGTCGCCGGCGCAGATGGAAGACTCGGTCAAGGCTTATTTCAAAACACAGAGCGGGTTGGGCATTGCGCTCGATCAGGCGAAGAAGCCGGTCGTGGATCCCGTGGACATTCAGCAGCCGAATCATTTCGCGTTGCCGTTTGGCGCGGACGACATCGGGATGAGGGTCAATCCGGTTAAGGATGAAGAAGCTAAAGCCGTGATTGGCGAAGTGATGGCGCGCATTCCGGAGCATCGCGATCAGGCGCTGCGCGAGTTGCAGCAGTTGACGGCGGATCCGAAGGATAATGAGGCGGCGCATCGCGGGCTGGCGCGGGAATATTTGCGGCAGAAGAAATTCGACGCGGCCGACGACGAATTGGGAAAGGCGACGGAGTTGAATCCGCGCGATCCATGGATTTGGTATTACCGTTCGGCGCTGAAGTATCAGAAGGCGCAGGCGACGCGGCAGGAGATGCCGGGGCTGGCAAACATGATGCAGGATCTGCGGGCGGTGACCGATTGGTATCCGGAGTTGGCCGACGCTTACAACATGCTGGGCATGGCGCGAGTGGAGGGGGGCGGAATCAACTCGGCGCTGGAGGCGCAACGGCAGGCGATCGCGCTGGCGCCGCGCAATGTGGAGTATCAGTTCAACCTGGGACAGATTTATGTTGCGGGGAAGAAGTGGGACCTGGCGCGGGA
>JBEKWX010000359.1:0-4171 GCA_049512675.1 Terriglobales bacterium
CATGCAAAGTCCGCTTTGGCCGCCACCGCTTCCACCAAATTAAATTGGTAAATACTATTGCAGTAGAAGTTGACGGAGGGGATACCCAAGCGTCGGAGTTCGTCGAACCCCGCTGGGTCGAAATGGGAATTGTAAAAATAACTGAGAAACAGATCGACCGACCCATGGCGTTTAGCGGTGCGCACTTCCGTCAGAATCTCCTCGGTCGTAAGGGCTCGTGCCTCCTTCTCCTCCCTAGTGAAGTTGCCGGGAATGTCCATAAAACGGCTGGTGGAGAGAAGATCGGTTTGTGACTCGATGATCTCGTGCCCCATATCGCGCAGCGCCGGGTAGAAGTTAGCGCTCCAGAGGCCACCGTAGAATCGCCCTGGATCCTGTGAGTGCCGAATGGCGCAGAAGATACGCAATCTGAGTCCGGTCCGCAAGTGATAGATTTAGGTTTGAACGGACGAAACAAGTCCGCTAATCAATCGCAAGCTCCATGAACCGGCGATCCATCCTCGGCGTAGTTCGTAACTCGGGCTGGATTCCGCGCCGTTTCTAGCTCTCCTCGGAGCACAGCGAGCCAGCGCGGCAGGACTGCGCGGATGCAGTATTCATCGGCAATCAGTTGTCGGCCCGCTGAACCTAAGCGGACACGTAACGATGCGTCTTTGAGCAAAGCGCTGAGATATTCTATCCACTGGGCTGAATTCGAGGCATGGTAGCCGTTAATGCCGTGCCGAACAATCCGGGAATTTACCCCAACCGGGCTAACCACCACAGGTTTCCCCATCGCCATATAGAGGAGCGCCTTGTAGCCGCATTTCATCTCGCTCCAAGGATCTTCGGGTAGTGGCATGATTCCTATGTCGAAGGATGCAACGTCCGCTGCCTCCTCTTCAAGACACCATCTCTTATTCAGTAGCCAGCCGGCAGACCAATCGAGCGATCCATTTGATACAACCTTCAGGACAAAGCGGTTCTGAAGTCGGCGAGCTAGTTCAAAGAAAGAATCCTTCAAAGGCTCCAGGTACGCCAGGTTCCAGCCGTGCCCAAGCCATCCCACCACCAACGGATCTGTGTCGCTATGGGCAGCCTGTACTTGCTGCAGATCGAAACGCGTTTCATCGACGACAGAAGGGATGGTCACTGAACGCGGATTGAAACGACTAACATGTTCTTCAAGTGCGCTATTACCCGTGACCACCACGTCATAACGGTATAGGAGGCGATCCAGTTCTGGGTAGGAGACAAACACGCCGTCGTCGATGTCGTAGATTAATCGCTTTGAGAGTCTGGACAAAGCGGCTGTGAGCCGGGGAAGCACAGCCTTCTGAACCACGATGGTATCAAACCGAGTCGACAACAACAGGACCACTAGCCGTCGAAATCTTCTTTCAAATTGCCCTTTACCAGCCAATGAAATGGTAGCTACGTGCTGGCCCTGGCGACTAAAGAAGGGCAAAAACTGATGTACTCGTACCCTTGAGCTCGGATCGTTGATGTCGCCGCACGTTACGAAAAGGACTTTCATACTCTTGCTTGTCATCACAGACTTCCACAATCACATCACCAGTGCGCCTATTGGATCGTTACCAAGGTCAAGCCGGTGGAAGAGGTCAACCGTTTTGACCAGGTGAAAGCGCTGCAAGCGACGCCTTTGTGACCTGCTCGACTTCTTGCACCAGCGGGAGGCGTTAGTGTAACGCCGTACGCCGCACGGTATATGGTGCGGCCAACTTGCAGGACTCTCAAAGCACCTGGCTCTTTTCGGCTAAGGATTTGCGGCCGACAGTTTGTGCGGGACGTTGGACCGAACTTAGAGGATTACGTACACCGCCATCAACCTCCATCAACCGATTCAACACGTTGCGAACGCAGGCTGCAAACATCTCGCGGCCGAAACGGGCACGCGTCGCCGCGGCGAGCTCAACCGGGTCGGGCTTCGGCTTGGCGAGGAGGCGCGCGATAGCAACAGGAAGCTCGGCTTCAGATACGAGACTCCCAAGCTCCCCATCCGCGAGGGCATCTCTCGTGCCCGCAACGTCGAGGCCAAGCGCCGGCGTGCCACTCGTCATTGCTTCCAGGAAGGCGATCCCGAATCCCTCGCCTGTCGACGGCATAACGAACAGGTCGGCCGCTCGATAGAGCTCGTTAAGAACTCTAAACTCCGGAGCGCCCAGGAAACGCACACGCTCCCTTACGCCCACATCACGCGCAAGCGCTTCGAGGCGGGCGCGATCGTCACCCTCCCCGGCAACCAAATATTCCACGTCATGGCCTTGCCCGACGATATAGGGGATGGCGGCAATGACTCGGTCTTGGCCCTTGTAGCGTTGGCCCGAGTCCATCCGCCCGACGGTCAAGAGCACGCGCTTGCTCCCGACTGCCAAAGCATTGCGCGTTGTCGAGCCGTTTCCCGGCGTGAACGTATCCCTAACGGTGTTTGGCACGACGAGGAGCCGCTCGGGCGCGACCGCGGCCCAAGAGAGCACGGCTGCACGCGTATGACGCGAGACGCACAATACGAGATCTGCTGATTCCAGCGCCGCGCGCTGAAGCCGTGATGGCCGCGGCCAAGCTTCAACCCCGTGGGTCTGGACAATGAGCTTTGCGCCCTTGAGTTCCGCAATCAGCGCGGCTAATGGAGCCATAAAAAGGTGCCCACAGAACACGACATCTACCGCCCGAAAGACCGCCGTTCGCAGGGCTCCTACCGAATAAGCAATTCGCCCGGGCCGTGCAAGGGTTTGTTCGATCGTTTCAGGAGGCGCTGTAGGATCGGGCGCATGCCGGGGCAGGACCGTAATCGATGACATGGCTCCTTCATCAGCCAGCGCGCCGAGGAAATCGCGAGTGTATTGCGCAATGCCGCCGCGCCCCCCGAAGGCGTCCGGCACAAGGGCAAGCATCGCGGGCGAGGGCTTCATGAGGCGCGCACTTCCAACTGGTCGTTCGCCCGGGTCGCGCTGCTGAACACCGTGGCCGACCAGCGTCGGGAAATGAGGCCCTTGTTCTCGGGCGTGTGGGCCGTCGGCCCCAAGTCTTCATCAGCAACCTTATTCATCCAGGCACCAGTGGGCACACCGAAGCCTGTCTTCCCTCGGATCACGGTCTCGTTTGGCAGCGGTGAGGTGGGCGCTTTGGCGAGTGCGGCTTTGCCCTCGCCCGGTGTGAGGGCGGGGATCGCGGGTGCGAGCGCGGCGAGCAGGGTAAAGTCGACCAGTGGCACGCGGATCTCAAGGCTGTGCGCCATCCCCGCCCAGTCGGTGTCGCGCAGAAGCTGATTGCGCATGTAATGCGCCGACTCAAGCACGCAAACCCGTGCGCTATCGGAGCGGGGATCGGGCGTGAGGCTCGCGGCGAGACGCCGCAACGGCTTCAGGCGGCGCAACCCCTCGCGTGCGATCTCGGCGTCCATGAGCCCAGGCAGTTCCTGCGGCAGGAACAAGGCACGGCGCAGAAGATAGGCGCCAGGCCAGCTACCCGCATGTTCGAGAAGTCCGAGCGCCTTGGGCCGCGTGCGCGAAAAACCAGGGGCAACTGCGCCGATGAACTTGCGAGCAAGACGCCCCAGCCCCGGCACGCCAGCGAACGGACCGAACCAACGCCGCCAACGCGGTAAGTCCAGGGAGCTTGGATAACCCCCAAGAAGCTCATCGCCACCCAGACCCGAAATCGCGACCTTGAGACCCGCCTCCTTGGCAGCCTTAGAGACGAACCAAGCGTTCACGCCGTCGATCGAGGGCTGGTCCATGGCCTCCAGTATCGCGGGGAGATCTTCGACAAACTCCTGCTCACTCAACCGCCGAACGATGTGGTGCGCCCCGTAGTGCTCGCACACACACGCAGCCAATGGTGCTTCATCTTCCGTTGTACCACGGAATTCTTCGAAGGCGAGCGTGATTGCGCGAATCTCCCGTTGTCCCGCGTCTCGCATGCAACCAAGCAATGCGCCGGAGTCTACGCCTGCGGAGAGAAAGATACCCACCTCAACATCAGCCAACAGATGCGCGCGCACGCTATCGAGCACGCCGGCGTGCACCCGTTCGTGAATCTCAGCCGCGGGAGCTGGGTTGGCCGCGCCTTTGGCTAGGACATCGGCAAGATTCGAGAAGGGCTTGGGCTCCCGCGGGCCTGCGGCGTCGACCCATTGTGTATGGCCGGCAGGCAAAGATCGGACATCGCG
>JBEKWX010000360.1:0-4169 GCA_049512675.1 Terriglobales bacterium
GCCCCCTCAAAGTCGCGAGCGTCGTTGCTGCGGCGGTTCGGATCCAGCACGGTTGCAAGGTTCGTTCTCATCTTTTCGGGCCCCTGTTTCCTCTCCGGGAACTGTATGTTTCCTGCGGAAGTGCTCATTTTTGTCACCCAGGAGGAAGGTCGCATTTCCTTACCCGCTCCCTTATGTGCAAGCCGCTCGCCATCCGCCGAAAACCCCGTAATCCCCCACTTCTCATCGTCTTAGATGCTGCTCGCCGGTCTCACGCGAGGTCGGCATGGTTACCCACAGCTCCTGCAAGAGCAATAGTTTGCAGTCTGCGGGAACTTTTCCTCAGCGCCCTAACCACCGTGCGCCCATGTCCCCTATGCAGTACCCCGCTTGGCCCGACGTAACTGGCAGCTCAGGTTACCCCCGGTGGACAATGGAAACAGATTTCCTCTCTGGAGAATATCCTTGTCCCGATGCTCAACGACTCGACTTTCGGTCGCAAGACGTTCAACCGCTAGGCTCTCGATTGCGAGCCTTGCTGCCTTCCTGCTCCGCGTAGTTCTGGCTAGCTTCGGCCTTCTTTTTCCAACCGCATCCGCAGTGCAAAATCCACACGCTGCGCAGTTGGTCCAGGCGAAAGCCGACGCCACCAAAAAGCCCGAGCCCCCGGCGCCCGTTATTGTGCCGCCCGGCTCCGATCTTTACATCGCCCAGCGCGGGGACAGCATCACGTCAGTCGCCCGCAAGTACCTGAAGCGGACAAAATACCTCACCTCAGCCGAAGTGGCCGAAGCCATCCGCGCAGCCAACCATAACCGGCAGGGGGTCTTCCTGAAATCCGGAGAGCAGATCGTCATCCCCGGAATTCTCGAATCCGCTATTGTAGAGAAATCGGTCCCAGTTGCAAGAGATTTCGAAGTCCGCGCCATTTATCTGACCGGGGTAATGGCGGGCAGCGACCATGGAGAGCGCATTATCCGCCACTGGCGCGAGGTTGGCGGCAATGCGGTCGTTTTCGATATTAAGGATAGCGACGGCATCGTCAACATCGCCTTCGACCACCCCCTGGCTGGCGGACAGCGCCACTATATTTCCGACCTGCCCAAGTTCATTCATTTTCTGCATTCCGAAAACATGCACGCCATCGCCCGCATCGCCGTCTTCCGCGATGAGCACTTAGTCACGAGCCACCCGGAACTGGCCGTAAAGTCCCGTAGCACCGGCCAACCCTGGCGCGAAAACGGCAAGCTCGTCTGGACCGACCCCTCGAACCTCAAAGTGCAGGACTACGATATCGCGCTCGCCAAGTTCGTAGCCCAGGCTGGGGTCGATGAAGTGCAGTTCGACTACGTCCGCTTTCCCGCCGAAGGCGACCAGAAAGATGCCGAGTTCAACTTTCAGGCGGATCATACTGAACACAGTTGTAGAGACGGAGCTTGCCCCGACTCCCCAACAGCCGCGTCTCCAAGTGATCGCCCGAAAACAAAAAAAGACGTGCAGCGCTCGGAGGTGATCGCCGATTTTCTGCAGCGCGCCTATGCCGTGATTCATCCGACCGGCGTTCTGTTCTCGCTCGACGTCTTCGGAGTCATGGCGTGGCAGCGTCCCGTCGATCTTGCGCACACCGGGCAGGACATCGTGGCCATGGCCAAGCATTGCGACGTGCTCTCGCCCATGATCTACCCCTCGCACTTCTTCGGCATGGACGGCATCGCGCACCCTGGCGACGCGCCCGAGCATTTCATCGGCGAGTCCATGGACCGCTTCAAACTCATCACCAAATCCGGAGACAGTGGCGTGGTAATTCGCCCCTGGCTGCAAGCATTTGCCTGGCGGACCAAGACTTACTCGCCCAAGTATGTTGAAGTTCAGACCGAAGTAGCGAAACAGAAAGGCGGAATCGGCTTTCTCTTCTGGAACGCCAATAACGACTACTCGAAGCCGTACACCGCCATGCCGGAAATGCGCGCCGCCAAAGGCCGTTACTTCCGTGGCGACGAAGTTGGCTCCAGGCCCGAGCCCGCGACAGCAACTCCGATTGCCTCAACCGTATCGCCCGTCACCGCACCCGGCACAGATGTAGAGACGGGGCTCGTCCCGTCTCCCAGCGCCAACCACGCCCAAAAAACCTGGCGCCACTAGAGCACACTGCGGGAAGACCTGGGTTTCGCATCCATATCGTGCGCTGCCAGCCCGCATGAAATCAGACGCCGGTTTTCATATGGCCTTTCGCCGGCTGTGGTGAAATAGAAACGTGCAACTTCGCCAGGCTTTGAATGCGGCGGTCGAATTTCTGACGGCTGCGCGAGTTCCTTCCCCGCGGATGAACGCGGAACTGCTCATCATGTTCACGCTTGATTGCGACCGGGCGTATCTCTATGCGCATCCTGAACGGGAATTGACGGCGGAGGATCTCGCTCGCTGTGACGAGGTTCTCGCCCGGCGTGCTACGGGCGTTCCGGCGCAGTACATCACCGGGCATCAGGAATTTTGGGGGCTGGATTTTATCGTGTCGCCGGCGGTGTTGATTCCTCGTCCGGAGACGGAGCATGTAGTGGAAGCAGTGCTCGAAGTGGCGAAGGCAGACGCGCGGGGGCACCCGGCCCGCCACCAGTTGCGCATCGTCGATGTGGGAACCGGAGCGGGAGCAATTGCACTTGCTCTGGCGAAGGAGCTGCCCACGGCGGAAATCCACGCAACGGAAATTTCGTCGGAAGCGCTGGACGTCGCGCGCGCTAACGCGGCACGGCACGAACTTACTTCGCGAATCGACTTTCACGAGACGGACTTGCTGAGCGGACTGCCGACGGCGTCGTTCGACATCGTGGTTTCGAATCCTCCCTATGTGGGCGAGTCGGAAGAAGATTCGGTGCAGCTCGAAGTGCGCAAGTTCGAGCCGCGGAATGCGGTGTTTGCGGGGCCGACGGGAGTGGAAGTGATCGAGCGGATGATTCCGCAGGCGCGTGAGGCGCTCGCTCCGGGCGGATGGCTGGTGTTCGAGATCAGCGGAACGATTGCCGATCGAGTGCGGAATCTGCTGTCGAGTTGGGACGAGGTTGAGTTCAGAAACGATTTGCAGGGGATCGCGCGGGTGGCGATTGCGGAAAAACAACGAGTGGTTAAGCGCGTCGAGTTGTCGAATCTCCTGTAGAGACGCGGTTTGCCGCGTCTTCGCCGGCAGCAAGAAGGGGCAAGTCCGCCTCTACTTAGAACGTTACCCGCACGCCTACCTGGGCGGCGAACGGAATTCCCACCGTTGTGCCGGGGCCGAAGAAATCTCCCAGAGCGCCCTCGGGTATTTCGAGCTGCTTCAGGCTGGTGAGGGGCACGGAGTTTGCAAGCGTGCAAGTATTCGGGCTTCCACCCGGACAAACATTGCTGACGATGGTCTGGCCGTTTCCATTGGGCTGCATCTGGTCTTGGGGCACCGGAAGCTGGCTGACGTTGACCGCGTAATTGGCGCCGGGATTGTTGCGGTTGAAGATGTTGAAGAACTCGGCGAAGGGGTTGATCTGCCAGCGCTCGCCGATCTTGAAGGGACGCGTGACGCGCAGGTCTGACTGAATGTAAGGTGTGCCCCGGAATATATCGAGGCCGGTATAAGCCGCCGGCCCATTGTTGAACGAAACCCAAATGCGTCCCGTGTTATCCGCGTTGGTAATGGTGATGGGGCGGGCACTTTCAACCTGATTGATGGTACTCAACTCAAACCCGCCAGGAATATGCACCGTACCCGCCAGCACAAAACGATGGCGAACATCTTCGCCGGATGGACCGTAGTCGCCGGGTCCGAAAGCGTCCAACTTCCCGGCATTCGGATATCCATACGGTATTGGGCAGACGCCATCCACATAGTCAAACAGTTCGCCGAGAAGGCATCCCCAAGTCTGCGCCTTGGAGAGCTGGTAGTTCGCGACCAGGCTGAAGCGGCGCATATTGCCCTGCGCGTGCAGCATCAGTGCGTTGTAACTGGAGCGGTTGTCGGACGCAAAGACGTTGGCAGTCGGATAAGGAAAAGCGCGATAGCCATGGTTCCCCTGCTCATGGGTATAGTCGGCGCTAACCAACCAGTGTTCATTAAACGCATGCTGGACTCCTCCGGTGATATGAATGGCATAAGGCGTCTTATAGTTGGGATCGATGAGGGCCGGGGGCGCGGAGGAATTTCGGTTCAACGCCCCAAATGCAGT